>JAAYAV010000045.1 GCA_012719195.1 Anaerolineae bacterium
AGCCGGCTGTGGGTGTCGCTGGACGGTGCGCGGCCGGAGAGCTACGAGGACGTGCGCCTGGGAGCCGAGCTGGCCCAAGTGCTGGAGAATCTGCGCCGCTTCCGGCAGATTGATCCACCCGGCGGGCGGCCGGCGTTGGGCATCGCCTTCGTCGCCATGAGACGCAACATCGCCGACCTGCCGGCGCTGGTGGACCTGGTGGAGGAGCTGGAGGGCTCGCGCCTGATGGTCTCCAACCTGGTGCCCCACACCGAGGCCATGGTGGAGGACATACTCTACCAGCGCAGCCTCGCCGATCCCACCCTCTTTGCCCCCTTCCGCCAGCGGCTGGAACTGCCCCTCATGGACGTGGACAGCGACACCGGCCCGGCGCTCATGGCCGCCCTGCGGCGGGAACCCAACGTGACGGTGGCCGGGCGGGACGTGGCCGACGGCGGCAACCACTGCCCCTTCATCGAGCGCGGTTCGCTGACGGTGGCCTGGGACGGCAGCGTCAGCCCTTGCCTGCCTCTCTCGCACTCGTACACCGCCTACCTGAATCGCTTCCGGCGGGAGTGGCGCCGCCACGTGGTGGGGACCCTGGCCGAGCGGCCGCTGCTGGAGATCTGGCGCGACCCCGAGTACCTCGCCTTCCGAGAGCGCGTCTCCCGCTTCGACTTCTCGCCCTGCGTGTCCTGCGGGGCCTGCCACCTGGCGGAGACCAACGAGGACGATTGCTTCGGGAGCGGTACGCCCAGTTGCGGCGGCTGCCCCTGGGCCCGGGGCGTGGTGCAGTGCCCCTAGGCCGCGGAGCGACTTGGCGCTGACCTCCGGTGCTACTTGCCCGTCCCCGCCACCATGCCCATGACGAACCACTTCTGGAACAAGAGGAAGAACAGCGCCGGCGGCAGCAACGCCAGCGTAGCGGCGGCCGTCAGCCCCCCGTAGTTGGTGCCCCAGGCGCCCAGGAAACGCAGCAGCGCCTGCGGCAGGACGGCAAGGTCCGGCGAGGTGGTGAAGGCGAAGGCGTAGAGGTAGTTGTTCCAGGCATTGATGAAGACGAAGATGGAAACGGCGATCAGGCCCGGCGCCGCCAAGGGTATGCTGATCCTCCACAGGCTGCCCAGGCGGGAGCAGCCGTCCATCGTGGCCGCTTCCTCGATCTCATAGGGAATGGAGGCGAAGAAGCCCCGCACCATCCACACGGCGAAGGGCGTGTTGAAGACCACGTTTGCCAGGATGACCGCGTAGAGGGTGTTGTAGAGGCCGAGGCGCTGCATGTAGACGATGAGCGGTACCAGGACGGCGATGGCGGGTAGCAGCGGCAGCACCAGCAAGAGCACGCTGAGCCGCTTCCCGGGGAAGTCGAATCGCGCCAGGGCATAGCCCCCCATGACGGCCATCGGTAAGGCGGTCGCGATCGCCCCCAGCGAGACGAACAGGCTGTTCTTCAGGTAGACCACGAACAGCGGCTGGCTGAGGATGTAGCGGTAGCTTTCCAGGTGCAGGAGCGGCGTGCTGAGCCGGCCCGTTCCCAGGGGTGCCGTGAGCGATGTCTTGATGCCCCACGCGATGGGGAAGAATACCACCACGGCGATCAGCACTAGACCCACCCAGGCGAGCACATCCCGCCCCCTCACTGTGACTCTCCCGCGCCGATCACGCGCAGGTACAAGATCATGAACAAGATGCTCAGCAGGATCAGCACCACGCCGATGGCGGAGCCGATGCCGATGTTGAAGTAGATGAACGCCTCTTTGAACAGCCTCACTCCGGCAACCTCGGTCACGTAGCCCGGGCCGCCTTGGGTCAGGGAGTACACCCCTTCGGCGTCCTGGAGCGTCCAGATGGTGATGAGCAGCACCGCCACGAACAGCTGATTGCGCGTTAGCGGCAGGGTCACGTAGCGGAACTGGGACCAGGCCCCGGCGCCATCAACCTTGGCCGAGTCGTACAGCTCGGGCGAGATCGCCGTAAGCCCGGCCGCGATGAGCAGCATCTCGAAGGGAAACGACCGCCAAGCGCTGTGGACCACGATGGAGAGCACGGCCAAGTCGGGCTTCACCAAGAACAGGAACTTCTCGCCTGTCAGCCACTCGAGAGCTGCCGTAATCGGCCCGGAGTAGGGATCGACCATGGTCCGGAACAGGATCGAGCTGACCACGGGGGCGATGATCCAGGGGAGCATGAACACGGTGCGGAAGATGCCGGCCCCGCGCAGCCTGCTGCTGACGAGGATGGCGGCGAGGTAGGCCAGCGGAACCGATAGAGCGAGCACGCCGACCAGATAGCGCAGCGAGGCAGCGAGGTTGTTGAGGAACCGGTTCTCGCTCAGGAGCAGGGCGAAGTTATCCAGGCCCACGAAGATAGACGCCCCACCGAGGGGCGTCTCTCGCAGCGAGAAGTAGAAGATGCTGCCCAGCGGCCAGGCGAGGAATACCACCAGCACCACCACCGCGGGCAGCAGCAGCAGGTAGGGGAGCCTGTACCTGCTGAGCAGGTACAGGCCCTTGCGACTGGACCGAGACGACGGCATTCGTCGGCTACTTGCCGGCGTACTTGGAGTTGTACTCGTCCTGGAACCGGGTGAGGGTGTCCTCCACCGGCTCTTCCATGACCAGGATCTCCTGCAAGCAGGCCGCGGCCGTATCGGCCAACTCGGCATAGTGGACGGTGGCTGGCATCGGCCTGCCCTTCCCCGCCGCTTCCAGCCAGGTCTGGTAGAAGTCACTCTGGAACTCGGGCCGATCCCACAGCGAGAGGCGTGCGGGCAGGCCGGCATCGGGGAAGTCGTACAGGCTGTCCGGCTTGATCAGGTGCTCCATGAAGGTGAACGCTTCCTGCGGGTGCTCGCTGAGGGCATGCACGGACAGTGTCCAACCGTTGGTGAACTGCGCTCCCGGCGCCGTCGGTGTGACCATCACGCCGCCGGTGTCCACCGCGCAAGCATCGGTGGCGGGGAAGCACCCCTTGACGAAGCCACCCTCTTCCAGACTCACGATCCAGTAACTGCCGAAGCCCCAGCCCATGGCCAAGCGCCCCTCGAGGAAGGCAACCAAGATGGCGTCGTCATAGGTGCCGCCGATGGCGCTCTCGGGCGTGACCTTGTGCGTGTAGACGAGGTCGTGGATGAAGTTGGCGGCTTGGATGCCTGCCTCCGAGGCGAAGCTCGCTTCCTTGGCCTCCGGATCCCAAAGCTCCCCGCCGAAGTGCCAGATCAGCGGGCCGAAGTAGAGCTCGATGGTGCCGCGGGCAGGGCCGAAGGACATGCCCAGGCCGTAGACATCGTCGGTGGTGAGCGCCTGAGCCGCGGCCAAGCACTCATCCAGAGAGGTCAAGGGCGTGTCCGGGTCCAGCCCGGCGGCCTCAAACATGTCGCGGCGATAGGCGAGGCTGCGGGTGTGCACACCGGTAGGCACCGCGATCTGCACGTCGCCGTTGCTGCCGGAGGCCCACACCGGGCTCCAGGCCAGGTCGGTCTTCTCCTCGTCGCTCCAGCCGGCCATATAAGGAGCGAGATCGATGAAGTCACCGACCTCGAAGTGCTTGGCCATCAACTGGGGGGAGCCGAAGACTACGTCGTGCTTGATGCCCGCCTCGAAGTCCATGATGGCCCGGTCGTCGATCCTGTCCCAGTCGAAGTACTCCGGCTCGATCTTGACCTCGGGGTGGTCGGCTTCGAACGTGGATGCCATTCTCTCCATCCACTCGAAGTTGAACTTCTGAGCCGGGCTCTGCAGAGGGTCGAAGTAGTGGGCCCACTTGATGGTGACGGGCTCGGCTGCAGCAGCCGGGGGCGCCTCTGCCGCGGGTGCGGTGGTGGCGGTGGCGCCGGTGCAGGCGCCTAGGCCGAGGCCGGCCAGTCCCAGAGTGCCGATACGCAGCAGTTGGCGACGGTTCAGTCTTCGATTGCCCATGGCTTTCCTCCCTGAAGGGACGCACTAGAAGCTCATCCCGAGAACGAACGCCGGAAGCGCATCATCATGATCCGGATCACCCAACGGTGATCTGCCGTCTAGGATGGCGGCGCGGCCTGAAGTCACTCACGCGGTAACTGAGCTCGCTCCCACCTCCTTCCACCTATGCCGTGGCCCGGTACCTGCACGTCGCTAGGAGTATTGTACATTCACTGACATCGAGCTTCAAGCCCCTAACGGCTAGGGATGCGGATTTTCCGGAGAGTCCCATCCATCAGGACGCCGGCAGCGCCGTGGCACCGGCCGACGGCAGTTGACCAGCGGTGCCCGGGGGCGGTAGAGTCTCCGCCGCGCGTCGTGAGCTGTCGCTGCCGGGGATGAACCACGAGCCGTTGAGTCTCAGCGAGCCCGCACCGAGCCGCCCCTCGCGCGGATCGGCCTCGGGTCGGAGTCAGCCTGCAGCAGCGTGGCGACAACGGGGTGCGCCCAGACCAGTCGGAGGTTGGGTCATGCGACTGAGCCGCGCGAATGGGTTTCTGTTGCTGTCCGCACTCCTCCTCTCTCTCGTACTGGTCGGGCCGCTCCCCGTGGCCGCCCAGGGAAGCAACACCGTCTACCTGCCGCTGGCACTCCGAGAAGCGGTCGCCGGACAGGAGCCGGCGTCATCGAAGCCCAGCGGGCAACTCATCGAGGAGGCCGAGGAAGCCGGCCGAATATCCCACGAGCAGTCCCTGGTCTACCGGGTGTTCGCCCTCTTCGGCGACTCCCGCCTGCCCGACCGCTTCGCCAGCAGCACCATCGCCGAGGACAGCCAGGTGATGGCGCACCTGCGAGCCGAGTGGGCCTCGCTCTCCGCCCAGGCTCAGGCCGACCTGGCGCCCTTCCTGCTGCCGCCGACGGACCCGGGTAGCTGGCACGAGCTGCCCACCGTCGGGGCCCAGGGCGACATTCCGGCACAGGCGGAGGTGTCCGCCGGGGCGGAGGTGTCCGCCGGGGCCATCGAGTGGCGGACGGTCTTGGCCCCAGCGACGGGCGTCAAGGTGTGGTACCAGACGCGGTACGCCGGCGACGACGATAAGGCGGCCGGGCTGGCGGTGGCCCCTACGACCACCCGGGCAGCGAGACCGTCGGAGGCTTCCTCTCATTGCCCTGGTACGATGATCCGGACCTGAAGCACTTCGGCGGCGACGGCGGCGTGATCCAGGGCAGCCACACCGAGGGCGACATTCGCTACGACTACAACCTGCAGGCGAAGCGCGAGCCGTAGTGGGGCGGGGGAGGGGAGACCAAACCCCCAGCCCCTTTCCTAAGAAGGAAGGGGAACCGGAAATGCCTCTGGTCCCCCCCTTCCTTTTCAGGGAAGGGGGGCAGGGGGGTTAGGTTGCCCTGTCATCGAGGCCGCCCGCCCCGGATTGGCCCTATCGGCGGGGTGTGCATGGGGATGCGCACCCCGCTAGAATC
>JAAYAV010000046.1 GCA_012719195.1 Anaerolineae bacterium
CGACCCCGGGGTCGCCATGCCGGAGCTGGCGGAAGCGGCTCTGTCCAGTACCTGGACCAATGTCATGTCTGAGGGCTTCGAGGGGGACTTCCCGGCCAGCGAATGGCTGCGAGTCCCGGTACCGGCGGCCTACGTCTGGGGCAAGAGGGACTGCGAAGCCCACAGCGGCAGCTACAGCGCGATGGCCCATGGCGGGGGAGCGACAGGGTCAGCCGCGATTTGCGGCACTGAGTACCCGCCCGACATCGCCAGAGACTGGCTGATCTACGGACCGTTCTCGCTCCAGGGGGCCACCGCAGCGGAGCTCACCTTCTGGCTTAAGCTGAACACCACCTCAGAGAATGACTACCTTTCATACCTGGCCTCCACTGATGGTGAGACCTTCTACGGGATGACCGTCTACGGCACGACGAACGGCTGGGAGTCAGTGGATCCAGTCCTCGATCTGGGCAGTATCCCCGGCCTCGGGAGCGCCCTCGGCAAGGACAATGTCTGGATCGCCTTCGCCTTCACCTCGGACGGCTCTGGCAGCGGCCAGGGCGCTTTTGTGGACGATGTGGTGGTGCGGGCCAAGGGCACCGGCACGCTCTCGCACACGGCCTACCTGCCGGCCCTGATGGGCGGACGCCCGCTGGAGCAGGCGAGCAGGGTCGTCAACACCAACCAGTCAGGGACCCTGACCACCACGAGCGGAGTGAGCGTGACCGTGCCGGCCGGAGCCGTCTCGCCAACGGTGGATGGGCAGGTGGGCGCCATGACCTTCAGTGTGGACGAGTACGTGAACACCGCCCCGCTGCCGGCGGGCTTCACGGGGCTGAGCAACGCCTACACCTTCGGCCCCAGCGGCTTCAACTTCTCCGCCCCGGTCAAGGTGTCGTTCCCGGTCCCGGCGGGCAAGGATCTGCGCACGGTGGGAGTCATGCTATACGACGAGGCCAGCCGGACGTGGAAGCCGGCGCCGTCAACCACCGACGCGCAGAAGCGGACGGTGTCGGTGGAAACGCAGCACTTCACCGTCTTCCGCCCGGTGGAATCGGAGTCGTTCCGCACCCAGGGACGGTTCTATTGGTCCACTCAGCTGGGCACCGGCTCCAACATCGCCGGCACCTGGATCTGCGTCGCCACGGCGGCGCTGGAATCGGGCGCCTCACCAGCGACGGTCGCCTGGCCGCAGTGGAGCCGCAGCGTGCCTTGGTCGACCGATGCGACCTGGGTGGAAAACTCGCTCCCCAAGGGCACGTACACCTTCTACTATCGTTGGGGCGGCGCCAGCTCGGCCGACGCCCGCTATGCGGTGAGCGCCCCGGTAACGCTCAACAGCTCCACTCCGTCCACGGTCACGCTGGTGGTCCCGCCGACGAGCGGCGCGGTGCTGAACGGCTACCCCCCTTGCCTGGGCGTTCCCAACAACGGCCAGCCGGACTACTCCGCTGGGACGGGCGAGGTGCAGGTTACGCTCAACTGGACGGACGGTGTGGACCTGGATCTGCATGTGGTTGAGCCGAGCGGCGAGGAGATCTACTACCAGCATGATAGATCCGGGACAAACGGCCAGCTTGACTTGGACAACAAGTGCGAGAACTTCGTGTCCGGCCGCCCGGAGAACATCTACTGGCCGCCGGCGGGGTCGGGCGGCGCGCCCACGGGCACGTACCTGATCAAGGTGGTGTGGTACGACGACTGCTCCGAGTCTCCGGCGGAAGTGCCCTTCAGCGTGCGCGTCATCATTCGGGGGCGGGTGTACACCTTCCGCAAGACGATCTCAACGGGATCGAACCCCGACAGCGCCATGACGGTGGCCACCTGCACTAAGCCATCCGCTAGCAGTGGCGATACGCCCATCTGCTGGTAGGCAGCACTCCGGCACAGGTGGCAAGGGCAGGCCCCCGTCCATCGCGGACGGGGGCCTTTCGGTGTCTGCGAGCGGGGTCTACTACCGGGGCACGAGGGCCAGGGCGCGGCAGGGCGAGGCGCAAGCGCCCCGAATGCGTAGGGGCGTCACGACGAGCTGCACCCTGGCCACCGGCACCTGGGTCAGATTGACCAGGGGCGCCAGCAGCAGCGTGGACGACTGGAAGAACATGGGGAAGAAAGAAGGCTTCTCGCTCAGGTCGCTCCAGTTGGCGGCGTCGGAGCCCAGAATGCCGCATTCATGCTCCACAACCCACTCCACGGCGGAGTAGCGGAAGTGGGGCGAGTGGGTCATGAAGTCGGGCTCGTCCCAGTGGCTGTCCCAGCCGGTGGCGATGAGGAGAGCGTCGCCTGGGTGCACCGTCTCGCCTACGGCGGCCAGCGCCGCCTCGAGGTCGTCGGCGGTGATCAGTTCCTCGGGTCCGCGCGGGATCTGGAGCACCACTGCCGAAGGGAAGAGCTGCTCCAGGGGTAGCTCGTCCATCTTCTCGCGCTCGGGGTACATGTGGGCGGCGGTCTCCAGGTAAGTAGACGCCTGCACCGGCATGCGGATTTCCTGAGCGTAGACGGAGTACTCTACGATGTTGAAGTTGCCCGCCAGGGGGATCTCCGTGATCTCTACTGGCCGGTAGGGATCGCGCATGCGCCACATGCCGTTGTGGAGCCCCCCGCTGAGGTCAATCACCTCGCCCAC
>JAAYAV010000047.1 GCA_012719195.1 Anaerolineae bacterium
CGCAAGGCCAACGCCACTTACTTTGCTTCCCATGGCGTGGATACGGCGGCCGGCCTCAACTTCGCCATGGACCTGACCCCGTTGATCCAGGACGATAGCCTGGACGTTCTTGCCGTCGTGAAGGGCTTCATCGAGCGCTTCGCCCAGGAAGTGGAGAAGCGCATCGGCAGCATGACTGCCTAGGAGACAACCGCTCCCCCTGCCCCCTCTCCCATGTGAAGAGGGGACGAGCCCCCTTCCCGCGTAGGGAAGGGGGTTGGGGGTTAGGTCCAGCGCAACACCTCACCTCCTCCATTTCCCGCGAAGGATTACGCACTTGACCGCAACCGACGCACACATCGCCCTGGTAGACCTGGGTGGCACGCAGATTCGCGTGGCCATCAGCGACGCCGAGGGCAACTTCATCACCCGTGTAGCCCACTCCACGCCACCCGAGGGCGGGCAAGCCACCATCGACGCCGTCAAGCGGGCCATCCGCCAGGCCATCGGCGAGGGCGGCCGCTCGGTAGCGTCCATCGCCATCGTGGCTCCCGGCCCGCTCGACCCCCGGAAGGGGATTGTCATTCACGCGCCCAACGTTCCCAAGTGGCGGAACATCCCTCTCTCCGCGATCTTGCGGGAGGAGTTCTCCGTGCCGGTACTGCTGGGCAACGACGCCAGCCTGGCGGCCCTGGGCGAGCAGTGGTACGGGGCGGGCCAGGGGCACCACGATCTCATCTATCTCACCGTCAGCACCGGCATCGGCGGCGGGGTAATCAGCGACGACGTCTTGCTCATCGGCGCGCACGGGTATGCCGCCGAGTTGGGCCACAACTCCGTCTGGGCCGATGGCCCGCGCTGCAACTGCGGCAACCGCGGCTGCGTGGAGACGCTGGCCAGCGGGCCGGCCATCGCCCGCCAGGCGCGCGAGGCCATCCGGGCCGGCCGACCGTCTCTCCTAACGGAGATGGCCGGCGGAGACCTGGAGGCGATAGACTCCCGTCTGGTGGCCGAGGCCGCCCGCCGGGGAGACACGGTGGCCGCCAACACCTTCAAGCGGGCCGGCTACTTCCTGGGCGTAGCCATCACCAACTTCCTCTACGCTTTCGATCCCACCGTCGTCGTGCTGGGAGGCGGCGTGACCAAGGCGGGACCGCTGCTCTTCGATCCGGTCACCGCCACGGTGCAATCGCGCGCGCCGCGGGCCTACTGGGAGCACTGCGAGATCGTGCCCGCCGCCCTGGGTGAGGATGTGGGATTGCGCGGTGCACTGGCGCTGTACTTGAGCGGAGCGGGGCTGAGTTAGGTCTCACCCACGGGTAACAACCAGCGACGCCTCCCCGAGCGGGGAGGCGTCTTCGTTAGTGACTTACGGTAGTGCTGGGCGGGTGTCAGCAGCCGGCAGCGCGGCAGTAGCGCTCGGCGACCACATCCCAGTTCACGATGCTCCAGAACGCCTTGACGAAATCGGCGCGGGCGTTGCGGTACTTGAGGTAGTAGGCGTGCTCCCAGACGTCGCAGACGAGGAGCGGCTGCGCCCCCCACTGGGCCAGGTCCTGGTGCTTCTCGGACTGCAGGATGACCAGCTTGCCGTCGAAGGGGCGGTAAGCCAGGATGCCCCAGCCGCTGCCCTCAACATCAATGGTGGCGGCGGTGAACTGGGCCTTGAAGGCATCGAAGCTGCCGAAGTCGCGCGCGATGGCCTCGGCCAGGTGCCCGGAGGGGGCGTCCTTGGCCTTGGAAGGCGAGACCAGGTTGTCCCAGAACAGCGAGTGCAGGATGTGGCCGGATCCGTGGAAGGCGGCGTTCTTGCTCAGGTTCTTGATGAGCGCGTAGTCGCCCGCCTGGCGAGCCTTGGCCAGGTCGTCCTCGGCCTTGTTGAGGCCGGTCACGTAGCCGGCGTGGTGCTTGGTGTGATGGATGCGGAGAGTCTCCTCGTCAATCACGGGCTCCAGGGCGTCATAGGCATACGGCAGGGTCGGCAGTTCGTGGGCCATCTCACTAACCTCCACACAACGCGAAATGCTAGTCCATGGCGACTCTCAGGTGGCCATGGTTCCGTCAGGAGTCTATTGTAGCCCGGTTTGGCTAATGGGGAAAGTGAGCCGTGACTGACAACGCCTCGCGGCGCGCGCGCCGCCGCGACGGTACCCGGTACCGCCCGCGTTGTTCGCGCGTATTGGGGGCTGCTATGATGGCGACAGGGTCGGGCCCGACCGGAACCGGCCAATGAGCGAGGGGTGAGGCATGAAGGAAGTTGATGTGGCGCGTCGCCGCGTGCTTATCATGAGTGGGGTGGCGGTCGTCAGCACGCTGGCGTGCACGGCGACGGTGGTGCTGGGTACTCAGGTTCCGGCCGTACCCTTCACCCACTCAACATGCGGGCCGGAGGGGGCCAAGCGTGTGCTGGTGGCCTACGGCAGCCAGTACGGTTCCACCGGCGAGATCTCCCAGGCCATTGCCGACCGGCTCTGCGCTCGCGGCCTGTCCGCCGATGTGCGTCGCGTACAGGAAGCGGGCGACCCCTCCGACTACGATGCGGTGGTGCTGGGTAGCGCCGTGCAGGGCGGCAAGTGGTTGCCTTCGGCACTGGCCTACCTGGAGGAGCATGCCGCCGTCCTCAACCGCCTGCCGCTGGCGGCCTTCTGTGTGCACATGATCTACCTGGATGACAGCGAGGAGAGCGCCGCCAAGCGTTCAGCCTACCTGGACGCCGTCTACGCCTCGGTGACGCCCACGACGGAAGGCTTCTTCGCCGGCAAGTTGGGCCCCATGCGCCTGCCTGGGCGTCTGGCCCTCCAGTGGGTGGGCCTGCCGGAGGGCGACCTGCGCGATTGGGACGCCATCGCCGCCTGGGCAGACGCCGTCTTCCCCGACCTCGCCTAGCCGCGGCGGGGCAACGGCCGGCGCCAGGCTCTCGATAAGGCAAAGGACGCCTCTTCCATCTCGGGAGAGGCGTCCTTCGCCTTTGGTGCATCGGGGCCGGGAGGCTACTCCTTGGCTAGGTCCATCACGCGGGCGGCGTTCTCGGAGATCTTGCCGAACGCGTCCACGAACTTCTTCATGAGGTCCATGTCGTTGGGCGGGTAGACGCCGCTCAGGTAGGAGTGCGAGTCAATGAAGGCGACCGTCTTGGGGTACTCGGCCGGGTCGTAGGTGATGCCTTGCCGCGCGTGGTCGCAGCTCCAGGGGCAGCCCTTGCCGTAGCCGACCATGTCCTTGAAGACGTCCTGCTGCGGGACGGGCATGTTCTGCCACTGACCGATGCTGACGCCCTCGGCCTTAAGCGCCTTCTGCGCCGCCCGCTTCCACTCGCCCGGGGTCACGTCCAGCCCCACTTCCTGGGGCCGGAACTCGATGACGTAGCTGAAGTAGCAGGGGTCGGCGTAGTCGGGTGTGTGCGGGCCCTTGATGCCCGGGATGTTCGCCAGCTCGGTGGTGAGGAAGGTAGCGAACTCGCGCCGCTTGGCGTTGTTGTACTCAAGCCGATCGAGCTGGGAGAGGATGAGGGCGTTGACGAACTCGTGCGGGCGGTACATCCAGCCGAGACCGTAGGCGTTGTACTCGCGCGGGACGTCGGGCAGCACCACCTCGCCGAACTCGCGCAGCATGGCCGCCTGGCGGTAGTAGTGCTCGTTGTTGGTGGTCCAGAGCCCGCCCTCGCCGCCGGAGAGGTTCTTGGAGCGGTTGCAGCTGAAGCAGCCGATGTCGCCCAGGGCGCCGGTCTTTGTGCCCTTGTAGGTGGCGCCATGGGCTTGGCAGGCATCCTCGATGACGATCAGGCCGTTCTCCCGCGCGACAGCGTTGATGGGGTCCATGTCGGCGGGCATGCCGTGGATGTGCACCGGCAGGATGGCCTTGGTGTGGTCGCTGACGCGCTCGGCGATGAGGGCAGGGTCGATGGTGAAGCTGAGCGGGTCAATGTCCACGAAGATGGGGATGGCGTTGTGGTGCAGGACGGCCGCCGCGGTGGACCAGTAGGTGAAGGCGCTGGTGATGACCTCGTCGCCCGGGCCGATGCCGGCTCCGGCGACGGCCATGTGGATGGCGGCGGTGCCGCTGTTGGTGACGAGGGCGTACTTGGTCCCGATGTACTCCGCCCAACGCCGCTGCAGCTCGAGGGCGCGGGGAGCGGACGTGCCGTGCAGATGGCCGCTGTTGAACACGGCCAGGACCGCGTCCCGATCTGCCTGGGTCAGAGGGGGCCAGCTCTTGACTGCCCCCGCGTCTACGGTGGGAGTGCCGCCGTCAGCTGCCAATCGCGAAGCCATAGAACTACCTCCGTGGGTGCCTATGGGGGCAATGATAGCATCAAGTTGGCGTTTGGTCCTAGACACGCGTGCGCGCGAGGCGGCGAGATGAACACCGCGGCGCACTCCCGGCGCCGGACCGATCCACTTGACGCAGCCGCGGCAATCGGGCAGCATAGTATGAGAGTGCTCCGGGGGAACCGTTCCCCGGCAACAGCAGCGGCCTACTTGTCGGTTATCAGGCAGGCGGGACTCGCCTCGGCAAGCGCACACAAGATCGGTGTTAGTTATGATGAATCTGAAGAGCAAGACGGTACTGATCGCCGACGACGACCCCGCTTTCCTCCGGCTCGTGTCCTTCAGCGTGGCCCAACTGGGCGTATGCGTGTTCACCGCCACTGACGGCCTGGCGGCGCTGGACACCTTCTCCGTCCTGGATCCGGACCTGGTGATTCTCGACATCATGATGCCGGGCCTGGGAGGGTGGGAGGTGTGCCGCCTCATTCGCGAGCGCTCCAGCACGCCCGTCCTGATGATCAGCGCCCGCCAAGAGCCGGCGGATCTCGCCCAGAGCTTGGACGTGGGGGCAACGGCGCACCTGAGCAAACCCCTGCCCATCGGCGAACTGGTGCAGCAGGTCCAGGGTCTGCTAGGGGTGGTGGACCCGGGGCTGTAGGAG
>JAAYAV010000048.1 GCA_012719195.1 Anaerolineae bacterium
GACCTGGCAGCCGGGGAACAGGGCGGCGGCGGAGCGAGCCCGGTCGGGCGCCACGTCGTACATGCCCACCACTTGGGCGTCGGGGATGCGCTGAAGGTTACGCATGTGCATCTGGGCGATGCCGCCTGTGCCGATGAAGCCGATACGAACTGCCATGGTCCGTTACCTCCTAGGCTGGTGCCGCTGGGCGGCCGGCCTGGCGCGAGCCGCGGTTTGACGCCCCGGGGGGAGCCTCCCTACACTGCGGCCATTCTCCCCGCGGAGGAATCGCTTGACCCTGTCCCAGGCATTCGAGCGCCACGTGCCCGCTGTGGACGCCCTGCTGCGCGACATACTAGCCGCCCCGTCCGCGGGCTTCAAGTCTCTCTACGGCATGCTGCAGTACCACCACGGCTGGCTGGACCAGGACCTTAGGCCGGTGCAGGCCGACTCAGGCAAACGAGTGCGACCGCTGCTGTGCCTCCTGAGCTGCGAGGCCTGCGGCGGGGAAGCCGAGACCGCTCTGCCGGTGGCGGCCGCCATCGAGCTGCTGCACAGCTTCTCTCTGGTGCACGACGACATCCAGGATAACAGCCCCCTACGGCGTCACCGGCCCACGGTATGGGCGCTCTGGGGCGCACCGCAGGCCATTAACGTGGGGGATCTGCTCTTCGCCGAGGCCAACCACTGCCTGCTCCGGGTCCGTGAGGTGACGCCCGCAGAGGTGGCTCTCACCGTGGCGTCCGAGTTCCAGACGACCTGCGTGCGCCTGTGTGAGGGGCAGTATCTGGACATGGACTTCGAGCAGCGGCGGCTCGTCTCGAGCGACGAGTACTTCGCCATGATCGAACGCAAGTCGGCGGCGCTCATCGGCTTCGCCGCTTGGGCGGGCGCCGTGGTCGCCGGTGCCGGTGCGGCGCGGGCCGACCACCTGCGAGACTTCGGCCGCGATCTGGGCCTGGCCTTCCAGATCCAGGATGACGTTCTCGGCATCTGGGGCGAGGAAGCGGAAACAGGCAAGTCGGTATCGTCGGACATCGCGGCGGCGAAGAAGACACTTCCCTGGCTGCTGGCGCTGGAGTCGCTGCCGTCCGGTGATGGGTCCGAACTCGTCGAGCTGTACCGGCAGCGGGAGAGGAGCGAGCCCATGGTGGCCCGGGCGAGGGATCTGATCGAGCGCTCGGGTGCGCGGGAACGCTGCCAAGCCCTGGCGGACGAGCGCTACCGGAGCGCTTTGGCAGCGCTACAGGCGGCCGACCCTGCCCCCGGCTCGGCGAAGACTTTGCGCGAGCTGGTGCAGTACCTAGGGGGCCGCCGCTCCTGACCTCCGCTGGCGGAGCAGCGCGGCCCCGAGGGCGGCCGCACCCAGCAGGGCCATGCCGCCAAGGAAGACGGCTGAGCGATCGGCGCGCCGATCGCTGACGGAGTCCACCTTCGCTAGGCCCTCGGCCACCTCGATGACGGTGTCGTGTTCGTCGTCTGGCAGCCCGGCGGCGAGTCGCACCTCCTCCCAACCGTCCCTGAGCGTGATCCGCCGCTCCGCGCCGTTGTCGGTGCGCACGACGATCGCTCCCGGCCCTTGCGCCCGCAGGTCGAGGTCGGAGCCCCGCCAGCGCAGTGTGAGGGAGCCGGACGCGCTCTCGACGAAGCGACCGAGCTGTGACCCGTCGGCGGAGCCGGCGCTCCACTCGCCTTCGTAGCGAAGGGCCCAGTGGTCTTCCTGGTGCAGGCCGAGCCCGAGGACGGGCGTCTGCCGGGTGTAGCGGTAGACGGCGTCGTAGAGAGGCATGGGCGTGAAGTCGGGCTCGACCATGCGGAAGTAGTACATGGGCTGGTCCTGCTCCAGGTCGGTAGCCCGCTTGAAGTACCACAGATTGACCACCCCCATCCACGGCCACTCCATCTGCGCCCTTTGGTAGGCCTGGACTACGTACTCCGCCTGCTGCTCCAGGGTGTAGCGCCCGAACATGGGGTAGGCGGGGTGGTCGAGGGGGATGGCGTTCCAGTTCATCTCCGAGATCCAGATGGGCTTGTGGGCGTCGCCATTCTTGACCATCAGGTCGCGGACGTAGAGGGGGCGGGAGAAGTTGAGGACGCGCGGCCGCATTCTGCGGTCGTAGGGGCCGCTCCAGAGACCGTAGCCCTGCATGCTAAGCACGTCGAAGTAGGGGGCGGCTCCGGCATCGTAGAGCCGCTGCAGGAAGACGAAGTCGCTCATGCCGTGGGGGTAGAGGTCGTTCTGAATGGTGGCGGCGAGGGCGCCGCAGATGATGACGACGTCGGGGTCCACTGCTTTGGCGCGCAGGTAGGCCTCCTTGAGAAGCAGCGTGTACTGCTCCGGGTCAACGGCCGTTTCGCCCCATTCGGGATAGATGTTGGGCTCGTTCCAGATCTGGTAGTAGCGGATGCGCCCCTGGTACCGGCGCACCACCGTCTCCACGAAGTCGCCGAAGTCGTCGTAGTCGTCCGGCGGAGCCAAGGTTCCGCCCTCGTTGCCGGCGGCACGCGACCAGGCGGGCGGGTTGCTGAGGCGCACGATCAGTTCCAGCCCGTGCTTCTCCGCCAGAGCGACGATGTTGTCGTACTTGTCCCAGGCGGGCCGGTGGGGTTCGGTGCGCCGGTCGGTGAAGTCACCCTTGGCGTGGATCTCGATGTCCTCCCAGGGGAACTCCTGGCGGACCCAGTGGAAGCCGGCGTCGGCGATCATAGCCAAAGCCTGTTCCCGCTTGGCGGGCTCCACCTCCTGCTCCAGGAAAGTGTTGACGCCGAAGGGGCTGACGCCGGCGTGCTGGACCGGGACGTAATCGGCGGTCTCCACTCCCGGACGCAGCACGCCCGAGGCGAGGTGCCAGACGCCGCGCACCTGGGGCAGTATCTCCTCTTCACCCGTCCAGCGGTACAGCAGACCAGTGCGGTACGCCCAGCCGATGCCGAGCGCCAGTAGAAGGCCCAGCCCGGCCAGCGCCAGGACCCAGCGGGGCGGTGGCCAGATCGTGTCCA
>JAAYAV010000343.1 GCA_012719195.1 Anaerolineae bacterium
GGGTTGCGGAACCAGGCTCGATAGGCGTACTCCCCACCCGGACCGACGGCCCGGTATTCGTTGAACAGGACGTACACCTCGTTGGTGTCGGAGAAGTGAAGCGCGGTCCCGTTCTCGAAGCGCTGCACGGTGGCGGTGGTGTACTGCTCCGGCGTTACGGCGAACCCCAGCCCACCATCGCTCCGCCCGTAGAAGTACTCCCGCCACACGCGACCGAACCCCATGACTGGCGTGTAGCGCCCCTCGGGCGGGACTAGGTCCTCGTTGTTGCCCTGCCCGGTGGCCCAGGTGTCGGGATAGGCGTCCCAGCGGTCGAGGCACTGGCTCTCGGCGGGAGCATTGTCCGCCACCAGGAAGAGGATCTCGTCGGTGGACTCGCGCCAGAGGAAGAGGGCCGCACCGGCTGCACAGGGCCCGGAC
The DNA here is from genome assembly GCA_012719195.1 of Anaerolineae bacterium. Taxonomy (GTDB): domain Bacteria; phylum Chloroflexota; class Anaerolineae; order DRVO01; family DRVO01; genus Ch71. Next base: position 421 of record JAAYAV010000343.1, read on the forward strand.
TGGTAGGCCGCGAAGAACTGGCGCGAGGCCTGCTCCGACCAAGGGGCTTCCAGCGGTTGCCCCAGAGAGTTGGCCCTGACTAGCTCGCCGTACTGAGCGGGATAGTCGCGCCAGGCGGAGCGGAACTGCTCCGCGATGGGGAAGGCCGGAGTGGGCGCTGCGGTCGGCGTCGGCACTATGTCCACCGGTAGCGGACCGACGGCCGTAGCCACGGCGGTGGCGACGCCACCGGGGCGACGGATGATCTTGCCCCGCACCGGGGTGGAGGTGGGCGGGACCACGGTGGCCGTCGGCGACACAGGCGTATCGGTGGGCGGCGGTGCTGGAGTCTCCGTCGGGGGCAGGGCCGTCTCGGTGGGAGGCAGCGGTGTCTCCGTAGGCGGCACGACGGTCTCGGTGGGTGGCACGGCGGTATCCGTGGGCAGCGCGGTCGGCGTCTCGGTAGCGACGGGCAATTCCGTCGGCGTGTCGGTGACCGTGGACGTCGGTGCGACGGCCACCGCAGTCGCCGGACTGAGGTGGCGCGCGGTGGCTGTCGGCAGCACCGCCGGGGTGACACGGAGGGGAGTGGGCGCGGGCGTCACCGGGCCGGTGGTCGGCCAGACCCAGCCGGGCGCGGGCGTGCTCGTCAAGCCGCAGCCGCTCAGCAGGAGGGCGACAGCCAGTACAGCGAGTACGGCTGACGTCCTTAGCCCTCGGCGTCGCATCTTCCCCCCTTCCGTCCCTGGTTCAGAGATGGTCCGTGTGGGCCGCGCGCGGCCCACACGGACCCGTCACCTACTGGACGTTTTCCAGCGGCTGGACGTTCCCGAAGGTGGGAGCAGGACCGCCATTGGGGGCAGCCCAGCGCACGGCGTTGGACAGCACCTTCTGGATCTCGGGCTGGTAGAAGATGGGGAAGGTCTCGTGGCCCGGCCGGAAGTAGAAGACCTTACCGCGACCGCGATTGTAGCAGCAACCGCTGCGGAAGACCTCGCCGCCCTGGAACCAGGAGACGAACACGAGCGTGTCCGGGGCCGGGATGTCGAAGCGCTCGCCGTACATTTCCGTCTGCGGTACTTCGAAGTACGCCGGCAGCCCGGCAGCGATGGGATGGCCCTGCTCCACCACCCAGATGCGCTCGTGCTCGCCGATCTCGCGCCAGCGCAGGTTGCAGGTCGTGCCCATCAGCCGCTTGAAGATCTTGGAGAAGTGAGCCGAATGCAGGCAGATGAGTCCCATGCCCTCCAACACCACGTGGTGCTGGATGCGGTCCACGATCTCATCGCTGACATCGCCATGCGCCGTGTGGCCCCACCAGATGAGAACATCGGTGTTGGCCAGGACCTCCTCGGTGAGCCCATGCTCGGGCTCGTCGAGGGTGGCTGTGCGCGTCTCAATGCCCGGCTGCTCGCCGAGGAAGGAAGCGATGGCGCCGTGGATGCCGTCGGGGTAGAGCGCGGCGATCTCAGGAGAGGCCTTCTCGTGCCGGAACTCGTTCCATACCGTTACTCGGATGCTATCGGACATCAGTAACCCCCTTGGAGTGGTGACCCGGTGGACCGTAGCCATTGTCGTGCGGGGCAGGGGCGAAGTCAACACCGGGCGCAGCAGTCCGGCGCCGGTCTACTCCGCCGGCGGCAGCGGAATGATGAAGACATCGCCCACTTCGATCCGCGACGGCTCCTCGATGTTGTTGGCCTCGATCAGGGCCTCAAGGGTGACGCCCTGCGCCTGCGCGATCTCCGCCAAGGTGTCGCCGGGCTGCACTGTGTAGGTGACCGGGGTGGCGGTGGGGGCGGGCGTGATGGTGGCGGTGGCGGTGGGAGGTGGCGAGGGCGTGACGGTCGGGGTGCTGGTGGGCGGGATGACCGCTGTCGGCTCGGTCGTGGGCGCGGAGGTGGCAGTGGGGCTGAGCGGGGTGGCGGTCGGAGCGCTGGGCAGGGTGGGCAAGGGCGTGGGCACGACGGGAGCCAACTCCCGGTAGGCAGCCACCGGTGCCGCCAGCAGCGCCAGGCCGAGCAGGGCGACGATGGTCGAAGCCAACGCTCGAGGGCCGGAGGACGTGCCGCCGGCGGTGGCGGCGATGGTGCGCAGGCGCTTGGGCGGACGGGGACGTTGCCAGGGCCATGCGGCTACGGTGAGGCTGCGGCGGGTGAAGGCCGAGAAGGCAAGCAGGAGCGCGCCCAACCCGATGGCCGCCAGCGTCCCCATGTCGAGCCAGCCTACCTCGCCCGTCCACATGCCGGTGATCCGGTCGAAGTAGAAGTGCGGCAGCAGTGTTCGGTAGGGCTCCATGGCCGGGGCCATCCCGGCCAGGTTGTTGCCGAGGAAACTCACCAGCAGCGCGGTCGCGGAGGTAGAGGTGGCCGCTCCCCGAGTCGGAAGGTAGGCGCCCAGGAAAAGGCTGATGGCGAGGAACACAAAGCCAATGAGCCAGTTCACCAGGATAACCAAGAACAGGTCCGCGGCTGTCACCGGTGTCTCTGGGCTCAGAGCGAGGAACGCGCCAGCGGTGATGAGCCCGGCAAGCGCGACGATGGCGAGGAGCACGAAGGCAGCAGCGATCGCCTTGCCCAGCAAGAGGCGCGTCCGGCTGATGGGCAGGGACGCCAACCACTCCAGCGTGCCGTCGCTCTCCTCGGCCGCCAGGGCGCCTACCCCGAGGGCCACGCCCAGGGCACCGGTGAGCAGAGGCAGCAGGTTGAGGGCGGTACTGAGCATGAACCCCTCGAAGGTGGCGAAGGTCTGCATGCCCAGTGACTCGAGCAGAGTCAGCGCCCGCACGTCGATGCGGCGCACCTCGTCCGGCAGGGCGGTGTAGATGAGCTGATGGGCGGCGCAGAATGCTCCCAGCCCGATCGCCCAGCCGACGATGGTGCCTACCCGGCGACGGATCTCCCAGAGGATGAGGCTAAGCATAGGGCTCGATCGTGCCCGCGCCGTAGTAGGCGAGGAACACGTCCTCCAAGGTGAACGGGTGGTCTTCCAGGTCCAGCACGCCGTACTCCACTGCCCGAGTCAGCACCTGGTTGAGACTGCCGCGGACCTCGATCATGACGTCCTGATCGGTGCGCCCAACCTCACGTGCTCCGGCCTCCTCCAGCAGGCCCGCGGGCGGCAGGTGCTCGAAGCGGAGACGAAGCCGGTGGTACTGGCCCCGCACCAGAGCGTCGACTTCCTCGACGGCGATGAGCCTGCCATCGCGGATGATGCCGACGCGGTCGCAGATAGCCTGCACCTCCGGCAGGTTGTGCGAGGAGAGCAGAACGGTCCGGCCCTCGCTGCGCGCCTCCCGCACCAGGGCCAACACCTGCTGCTGAACCAACGGTTCTAGTCCTGCGGTCGGTTCGTCCAGCAGGAGTAGTTCAGGCCGTCCCATGAGGGCCGCCACCAGGCCGACCTTCTGCTTGTTCCCGCGGGAATACGTGTGCAGTGGGTGAGTGGGATCGAGGTTGAGCCGCTCGGTGAGGGTGCGTCGGTAGGCTTCATCGTAGGGTTCCCCACGGATGGCGGCGACCATGTTGAAGTAGGCGTCGGCGGTGAGCTTGGGGTAGACGCTGAACTCCCCCGGCAAGTAGCCTACCCGCCGGCGGATGGCCACCCCGTGACGCTGGCAGTCGAGCCCGAAGATGCTCGCGTGGCCCAAGGTGGGGCGGACGATGTCCAGTAGCACTCGCAGCGTCGTCGTCTTGCCGGCGCCATTGGGGCCGAGGAAGCCGTACACCTCGCCCCGCCGCACCGCCAGACCGAGCTGCGCGATGCCGCGGCGCCGGCCGTAGTAGACTGTGAGCGACTCGGTCTCGACGACCAGGTCCTCGGCGACGTCGGGCGCTTCCGCGGGCGGTTCCGCGATCGGGATCTCCGCTGCTGGCTCTTCGATTGGGGCTTCTGCGCTCGGCTCTTCCGCTTCTGGTGTCATGGGCGTGCCTACTCCGAGCAGCTTGCTCGCCGCTGATTACCCTACTGCCCTGCAACCTCCGTGCCGCCGCCGGCTCCTCTTCGCCGACCTGACCATTCGGAGTACCATCGGGCGATGCCGGCGCGGGCCCAGAATGTGCTAGAATCGGCCCACCGAACTCGCGGAGGCCGGCCATGAACCTGCGCCCAGTGTCTATCTTCTCCTCGATGCGCTTCACCGAGCCCCAGTGGGATCGACTTCGGCGTGTGGCTCCCTCAGCCCAGATTCGACAGGTGCCTGCCGGCGACCCACCGGCTATCGGCCCGGACGTGGGCGACGCCGAGATCGCCATCGTTGACGGCAACCACAACTTCGACCCGGCCCTCACCCCCAACCTGCGCTGGGTGCAGTTGGCGAGCGCGGGCGTGAACCTGCTTCTAGGGAAGGAGCTGTGGCAAAGCGACCTCCCCATCTGCAACGCCAGCGGCATCCAGGTGCGGGCCATGGCAGAGTGGGCCTTCGCCACCATTCTGGCGCTGCGCCACCGCTTGCCCTACCTGCGCGAGCGGCAGAGTCAGCACGTGTGGCTGCCCGGCGATCTCGGGGGCCATTCCCTCGGGGACCTGTGGGGCGACACTCTGGGCGTGGTGGGTTACGGCAGCATCGGCCGGGAGGTAGGGCGGCTGGGCAAAGCATTCGGCATGCGCTTGGTGGCCACCATGGTGGGGGCCGACCAGCCGGAGGACACGGACTACATCCTGCCCGGGGCGGGAGACCCGGACGGCTCCCTGCCCGATCTCCTGGCGGAGCCGGACTACCTGGACGCACTCCTGGCTGAGAGTGACGTGGTGGTGCTGTCCGTGCCGAGCACGCCCGCCACCTACCACCTGATCAACGAGGAGCGTCTGCGCCTGATGCGGCCGGGAGCGCTGCTGGTGAACCTCTCCCGCGGGACGGCCATCGACGAGGGGGCGTTGGCGCGGGCGCTGAGCGAGAACTGGATCTCCGGGGCGGCGCTGGACGTCACCGAGGTGGAGCCGCTACCGGGAGACAGCCCCCTGTGGGACCAGGAGAACCTCATTCTGACGCCCCACATCTCCTGGCTCAGCCCGGGCTACTACGAGCGCCTGATGGACCTGTTCGCGGAGAACGTTCGCCGCCACCTGGCCGGGGAGCCACTGGTGAACGTGGTGAGCCGGCCGCTGGCCTTCTAGGGGCCGGCCAGGGGAAGGCGAAACCAGAAGCGGGAGCCCTCGCCCGGCCGGCTCGTGGCGCCGATTGTGCCTCGCATAGCCTCCACTAGCTGTCTAGCGATGGCGAGGCCCAGACCGGATCCACCGTGCTCACGGGACCGCGAGGCATCCACCCGGTACAGACGCTCGAAGACACGGTCCAGCTCAGTGGGCGGAATACCTTCGCCCGTGTCGGTGACGCCGATTTCGACGAAGCGGCCGGCGAGTGTGGCCTGCACGGTGATGGCGCCGCCCTCAGGGGTGTGGCGCAGTGCGTTGCTTAGTAGGTTGGTGAGGACCTGCCCCACGCGCGCCGGGTCGGCTAGAACCGGCGGCAGGCTGTCGTGCCAGGCGCCCGACAAGGAGACTCCCTTAGCCTCCACGGCCGGCCGGTAGGACGAGAGCGAGTGCTCCAAGACGGGCACCAGGTCAGCCGGTGCCACCTCGATGGCGAGATGACCGGCGTCGAACTCGGCCAGTTGGCCCAGGTCGGTCACGAGCCGGTTGAGGCGCAGCACTTGGTCATACAACGCCGCCACTTCCTCATGTCCTACGTCATAGACGCCGTCCAGCATGGCGCTCAGGTTGGCCTGTAGGACGGTGAGCGGGGTGCGCAGCTCGTGGGCGATGTCGGAGGTGAGTTCGCGTCGTCCTGCCTCCGCCTGCTGCAGGGCCACCGCCATCTGGTTGAAGGCCTGTGCCAGTTCACGTGTCTCTTGGGGTCCACGCTCCTGGATCCGGTGGTCCAGCCGGCCTGCCGCCAGGGCTCGCGCTCCCGTAGCCAGCCGCCTCAGGGGCGCCGCCACGCTCTCGCTGACCAGGAGGCTGGCGAGGAGCGCCCAGGCTCCCGCTAGGACAGCGGCGATCAGCATGGTACGGCGTAGCACCTGAAGGATGGTGGCGAACTCCCGGGAGAGGGACGAGGTGGCCAGGGGAAGAACGTAGCCGGCCACTTCCCCGTCACTGAGCAGCGGCACCGCCAACCGCCGCTCCAGGGCGCTGAGGGTGCGTCCGGCCTCACCGCTCCAGTCGTAGACTACCACTCCCTCCCGGTCGGCCACGATGACCGTGGCGCCCTGGCCCATGCGGCCCATCCCCCGCATGCCGTGGCCGGCGCCGCGGTTCCACTCCCCCAGAAGCTCGATGAGGTCAGTCCCCTCCACGGCCTGCTTGGCGGCCTCCCGGCGCAGGGCTAGTTCCAGCGCCTGGCTGGTGACCACGGTGACCAGAAGGATACCGATGAGCAGGAAGGCAGCCTGGGAGAGGGTGAGGCGGACCCAGAGCCGATTCATCCATCGCCCCGCAGGCGATAGCCGACGCCGTAGACGGTCTGGATGTGGGACTGAGGGTCGTCATCATCGCCCAGCTTGCGGCGCAGGTTCTTGACGTGGCTATCGACGGTGCGCTCCATGCCCTCGTAGGCGTAGCCCATCGCCGCCTCGATGAGCTCGAGCCGGGTGAAGGCATGCCCGGGGGCGCCCATGAGGGCACGCAGGACCTCGAACTCCGTGGGCGTCAGTTCGACGTCGGTTCCTTCCGCGGTAAGCCGACGGGCATCTAGGTCCAGCTCCAGGTCCCGCACGCGGAGTAGGGGGGAGGCGGGCGCATCGGGAGCCGCACGGCGGAGGACGGCGCGCACCCGTGCTACCACTTCGCGGGGGCTGAAGGGTTTGGAGACGTAGTCGTCGGCCCCAAGCTCGAGCCCGAGGACCCGGTCCGCCTCCTCGGTGCGGGCGGTGAGCATGATGATGGGGATGTGGCGCAAACCGGTATCGGACCGCACTACGCGCGTCAGGTCCCAGCCGTCCCGGTCGGGCAGCATCAAGTCCAGCAGGATCAGGTCGGGGCGATCACGCCGGACGGAATGGAGGGCCTCTTCGCCGCTGTAGGCGGTGTGCACCTGGTAACCTTCGCGCTCCAGATAGGCGCGCAGAACGCGAACTATCTCGCGGTCATCGTCCACTACCAGGATCTGCTGTGCCACCGCCGGCCTACCTCCTCTGCGGGCGCCGTGGGCTGCGGCCTCGTCCGGCGCATATGCCAGCGGACCACGACCGCGCGAGGGCAATCAGCCTGGTCGTGGTCCGGATAGGTCTTGACGCCGGCTCGCGGCTAGTCCAGGTCTTCGATCCCAAGATGGCGCAGGTGCTCCACCGAGAGCCGGACGTTCTCCTGGCGCTGCTCCAGGGTCTGCTCGCCCTCTCCGGCGATGCCTTCGATCTCGATGCTGAAGGGGCCGTTGAAGCCGGCCTCGCGCATGATGGCCAGGCAGCGGCCGAGGTCTATGGTCCCTTTCCCTAGAGCGGGGAAGTACCACTCCTTGAACCCCTTGCGGCTGTCCTTGAAGTGGACGTGCCCGATGTGGGGAGCGATCTTCTGCAGTTGCTCTTCGCCGTCCAGCCCCTCGTTGTAGTAGTAGACGTTGCCCGTGTCCCAGTTGACCTTGATGTTAGGGTGCTGGAGATCCTTGAGGGTGGCCAGGGCGACGTCGGCATTGGTGATGAGAGGTGGGTGCGTCTCCAGGCAGATGAGGATGCCCTTGGACTGGGCGTAGTCGGCGATCTCGAGGGTGCCCTCGTAAAGCTCGCGCTTGTCGTCGGCTTGTCCGGTGCTGCCGGTGAACCAGCGGGCGCCCATTTGCGCGGCGATGTCGATGCGGCGCTTGAGCGCTTCGAGCCCTTCGGTGGTGCGCACGTCGGCGCCGCCGCCGCAGCTACTGGGGGTGATGCCGGCCTGCTCGAGGGCGGTGCGAGCCGCGTCTACCTGGGCGCGAGAGCTGCGGTCGGTCAGGATAACCTCGGCGGGCACCACCAGGGTCCCCTCGTGCTTACGTAGCGCGACCTCAAGGTGGCTGATGCCGATGGTGGGGGCGTGGGCGATGGCGGCGGCGAGCCCGAACTTGCCGTAGCAGTTGGTGTAGATCTCCAAGAAGCGTCCGGCCATGGGTGCTCCTCCCGTCGGGGGATGGTGGCCACTCAGGGTTCTAGGATCAGTATCGACCGGGAGTGGCCGGCTGTCAACCGACAGGTAGCGAC
>JAAYAV010000344.1 GCA_012719195.1 Anaerolineae bacterium
GGGCCGGGATCGCTCCCGGCCCCTGGATTTGCCGTTACTCGCCGGTGCCGGTGCTGCCGTAGGACATCTGCCAGAAGGCATAACCGCCGGCGCAGCGGGCTTCGGCGCCGAAGCGGAACTTCTTGCGCATGAACACGTTGTCCGCCTGGGCGTCGGTCTGCTCGACGAACACCGGGGCCTTGCGCTCCTGGTAGACGAAGGGCTTCACCGGCATGCTGGTCACGTGCAGGAACCAGGCGGTGGTCGAAGTCAGGCGCGGGTTGATCACCAGCTTGGCCGTGCCCTTGAAGGGGTTCGGGGTGTCGTCGGCCAGCTTGTCCATCTCCAGCAGGCGGCGGCCCTCGGTCTCAAGGGCGGGCGGAACTTCCAGGACATCTGGGATCAGACCCAACGGCCGGCCCTCGTCGTCCTTGAAGCTCATGATGGCGGTGCGCGCCGCACCGTAGCTGGCGACTGCGGTGGCCTGGGTCGCGCCGGACAGGGCCACGGTCGACTTGTTGCTGACCGAGGCGGCCACACCGGTGGCGGGGTTGGTCACCGGATGGTCCGTGTCGTAGAAGTTCTGGTCGTCGTAGCATTTGCTAGCGAAGGCGTTGTTCTTCAGGTCGGCCACGATCTCGTCCGGCAGCTGCTTCGCGCTGAAGCCGGCCATCTGCGCCTGCGGGGCGTAGATCCCGAGGTTGTCGTCCTCGATGTCGTTGCGATCCACCTCGACGGTGGCCTCGAAGTCATCGTTGACGATGGAGTACTTGAACGCCTCCAGCGCCTTGACGGCCTTGTCGCCAATCCACTTTTTCATGCGGGGGAAGGCGGAAAGCCATCCGTAGTCGTTCCGGCCGGACCCGCTCGGGACCTTCATGGCCGTCAGCTCCCACTGACTGGGAGCTCCGGCGAAGGCGTTGTTGAACGTCGTCTTCAGGCTGGTGAACAGCGCGTCCAGGGTCGCCTTGTTCACCAGCAGGCCGGCCACACCGATGCCAAATCCTGCCAGATCCATGGTCCGAAAGTCGGCAGCCATGCCGGACACGGGCACCGCGAACAGCACGCCGGCGACAAGCACCGCCCAGACGCACAGGGTCTTGATCATTTTGCTCATTGTATGGTTCCTCTCCATGCTTGATGGTTAGACCGTGGTCAGGCTGCAGCCGTCATTGACGACCAGGCGCCACGCCTTGGCCGCTCCGATCACCACCGACGTGAGCACGACGGTGTCTCCAGCGTCGCCCAGGGTGATGGTGTTGTTCCCGGCCTGGTTGATGGCCGACGCCACGGTCACGACACAATCACCGCCTCCGTCGACGCCCAGGCACAGGGTCAGGATCAGTCCGGCGGCTGCCGGTGCGGCCAAAGTCCTGGTCTGCCCGGTCGCGCCGGTGGTCAGGGACACGGCGGCGGATCGGTTCGCTGGCAGCGCCTGTCCGTTGCCGGGGTCTGCCACGGGCAGAGGCGTCTTCCCGTAGAGTTCCTGCAGGGCGCCTTCGGCCGTGGTCTCGGCCGTGAACTCTCCGGCATCGGCGACGGAAATGGCCGATGCGGCGTGCGCGGCGCTGGCGTCGGCGATGTGGGTGGCCACGTCGGCCTGGCGAATGGCCGGCTCGATGTCGATCCAGGCCTGATTCGCGCCAATGAACCCTGCGATCACGCCGCAGAAGATGTCGTGGGTCACGTTCGCGACCAGGTCCACGGTCTGGTCGTCGACCAGGAACACGCTGTCGCCGACATTCGCCTGGGTGATGGTGCTGCCCAAGGTGGCCTTGATCAGACCGCGCCGACGCAGGACCACGTATTCGTCTCCGTCCTGGCCCAGGGAGTTGTCGACGTGGTGGATAGACACGCCCTGGAAGATGAGGCCGGCCGTATCCGATCCGGGGACGGCATACCCGGCCGCGTTGACGCACACGAAGGCGCCACCGTAGATGACGTCGCCATCATCGATGGGGAAGGCGAGCTCGACGCCCTCGGTGTATTCGAGCCGCTTGTCCGCTGCTAAAGCTGTCATGATTCATTCTTCCTTGCCGGTCGGGCTATTTGGATTTGGGGTTGTACTTCTTGAAGGTCTCGTCATCGATGCCCATCATCGCGTTCACCGCCCGCTGCACATCGTCGATGA
>JAAYAV010000345.1 GCA_012719195.1 Anaerolineae bacterium
ATCGCCGCCCTCAAGCCGGTCATCGCTGACGAGAGCCTCATGACCATCGCCGACTTCGACCTAGCCCTGGAGTTGGGCTGGAGCGGGGTGGCCCTGAAGACCTGCAAATGCCACTCGCACGCCGTTCTGTGCGTGGCCAAGGCGGAAGCAGCCGGCGCTCCCTACATGGTGCAGGACCTGACCAATACCGGCCTCGGCCTGATCCACTCCGTGGGCCTGGCGGCGCGCTCCAACACCATGATGGGCGTTGAGGCCAACTCGCGGCAATTCCGCCCGGCCTGGAACGCTCCCGAGGCTGAGGTCCACCCGCACACCTTCCAGCCGGTCAAAGGCCGGGTGAGCACGGAGACCTATGGTGCAGTTGGCCTGGGCTATCGCATCGAGGAGATCGGCCGGCCGGTCTTCCGATAGGCGAGGGCTTGGCCAGGGAGGTACCGAGGCACGGAGCGGGCCGGCGCAGCGCCTGCCGCCGGTCAGACCGAGGAGCGCCTGCGGCTAGGCTGGAGACAACCGGATCACTCCTTGATAGCACTCACGGGGAGCGCTTGTGGAGACCATCTGTCGATTGTGTCTGATCTGCCTTGTTGTCGCCGCTATGCTCGGCTCGCTAGCCGCCTGCGGCTCCGGGACGCCGTCGGAGTCGGGCGCCACCGCCACGGCCCAGCCGACGGCAACTACGGCCCCCACGCCGACACCGCGGCCGACGCCCCCTCCCACTCCGGGCACCATCGATCCGGCGGTGCAGGGCCTGGACATGGTGCAGGCACTGGCCGCCGCGGGTGGCGATGCCGCCACGCTGCTTCTGGATGGAAAGCCGGAAGAAGTTGCCTACCTGGGCGTCGTCGTGCCGGCGGGAGGGGAAGCCGGTTCGCCCGGGGCAGCGGCTGCGGCAGCCAACGCCGAGTTCCTCTCCGGGCACTGGGTCTTCCTGGAGGGCGACGGCGATCGGGACGACTCCGGGAGGCGGCGGTTCTACGTTTGGCTCGCCGACGGCCGCCTGGTCAATGAAGAGCTTATCCGCGCCGGAGTCGCCCGCCTGGAGGATAACGGCCTCGACGTCGCCCACCGGGAGCGGCTGCTGGCCGCCCAAGCTACGGCAGTGGCGGACAAGGCGTCGCTGATCGAGATCAGCAGCATCCGGCTGGACGGGACGGGCAAGGCCCAGCCGGACGAGTACATCGAGTTCACTAACCCGGGCGAGTCGGGGCTGGACATGAGCGGCTGGCGGATTGAGGCCGGTCACGTCGAGCAGTTCTTCGTCTTCCCCACCGGGTTCGTGTTGACGCCCGGCCAGGCCTGTCGCCTCTACACCAACCAGGTACTAGACGACTCCTGTGGCGGCTGCACCTTCGGCCACAACAAGCCCATACTCAACAACGATGGCGACTGCGGCCAAGTGTACGACACCCTCGGGTTGCTGATCGTCGAGCGCTGCGTGGAGCGCGGAGAGAACTGACGGCTCTAGCCGCCGGTCCGCACCGCCGCACTTACGCTGCCGCCCGCGCCACCCAGCACCCTGACGGTGCACAGGTCGACCGCCCCGTCAGGTGCCGACACGAACCACTCCAGCGTCCGGCTGCCGGTCACGCCCTCCAGGTGGCCCACTTCGACGTGCCCTTGCGCGGAGAGCAGCCGTACCCCCTCGGCGGGGCAGAACTCCACCCGCGTCGGGCGCAGCCGGGCCAGCCCGCGTCCCCGGTCGCTCACGTGGGTGGGGAAGTGGCCCCGGTTCGCCACCCGGGCTCGCACCCGGTACACCGGCCCGCCCACCGACTCGGCGGTCACGTCCTCGAGCACGACGCGGGGGTGCAGGGCGGCATGTTCCAGGGTGAAGCGGTAGGTGGCCTCGGCGATGCGGGGTAGCTGCATCAGGCCCGGATTGTACATGAGCGGGCGCACCAGCCCGCCCACCTCCACCGGACCGAGCTGCGGATGCTCGCACGGCTGCCAGGGGGCGAATAGCGGGTAGTCAGGAGCGTTGGCGTCCCACCAGCGCAGCACCCGCCGCATGTGCTCCTCGCCCTCCTCGGCGGTGCGGGCGGCGAAGACCTCCTCCGTGCTCAGTCCGGCCGTGTTGAGCATGGTACCCAGCTCGAACTCGTAGACGAACAGGCCCAGGTGCTGGTAGCCGAAGTTGTGAAAGTGCCCGCGCAGGTTGATGTCGCGGCTGCGGCCATCGTGGTACTCGATCACCGGTACCACCGGGAAGCCCGTCTCCCGCGCCCCGATGAGGGCGATGTCCTGGCAGACCTGGTCGTCCTCCTGGTCCATGTCCGCCAGTGAGCCGGTGGAGGGCGGACGCAACACCGCCGCCGGGCCGGTGTGGTAGCCGAGGACGGCGAACAGGTTGCCGCCCCCGTGCATGAACTCGGCGATGGCGCGCATTTCCGGCTCGCTGAAGGGGAAGTCCCCCGCGCCCCACTGCTCCGGCTCCGGCCGCCAGTCATAGGACCAGTTGCGGTTCCAGTCGAACCCGCGGCCCTCGATGCGGATGTCGTCGCCGCCGTCCCACTCGTGGATGATGCCCTCGGGGAACTGGCGATAGTAGGGGCCCGGGCTGTCGGCGCGGCGGGGCACCAGCAGGCGCGGGTCCAGCGGATCGGCAACGAAGCGACCGTCCGGGTGCTGCTGGCGCATGGTGAGCAGGCGACCGTCCCCGTTCACGTCCTCCTGGTAGAGGGTGTTGGCCCGCCGCTCGGAGCGGTCGGTACGGCTGCGGATCTGTCCGCCGGTGCTGACGGCGAACTCGGCCCCGTCCGGGTTGATCCGGGGCACGATGTAGAAGGCCACTCGGCGAAGCAGATCGGAGGCGGGGTAGTCGAGCAAGAGGCGACGCGCGGTGTACAACGCCGTGTGGGTGCCGGCCAGCTCCGTAGCGTGGATGTTGCCGTGGATCAGGTAGGCGGGCTTGTCCTCGGGCGCGCCGGTGGAGAAGTCGGTGATGGTGAGCAGGTGCAGTTGGCGGCCGTCACGGGATGTGCCCAGGGAAGAGAGGCGGCAGAGGTCGGGCCGGGCGGCCGCCAGGGTCTCCACGAACTCGGTAACTTCGGCGTAGGTGAAGAAGTGATCGAAGCTCAGGGGCGGGAGCGGAACGTCTGCGGGCATGGTCGATCCCCCCAGGGAGTGCTTGCCCCGCAGGATAGCACGCCTGCTCGCGCCGGTGTAGGCCGCCAGCTACGATCCATCTTCTCCGGCTCGGCCGGCCCCGAGCGGGGCGGGGAGACTCAGGCGCGCCGCTTCGGCTCTACTCGCTGGTCAGGGCCTCGCTCTCCTCGCGCACGAACTGGCTCATGTAGAGGTCGTAGTAGGCACCGCCCGCCGCCAGCAACTCCTTGTGCGTGCCCCGCTCCACGATGCGTCCGTCCACCAGCACCAGCAGCAAGTCAGCGTTGCGGATGGTGCTCAGCCGGTGCGCCACCACGAAACTGGTGCGGCCACGGAGCAACTCCTCTAGGGCCTTCTGAATCAGTCGCTCCGTGCGCGTGTCCACACTGGAGGTGGCTTCGTCCAGTATGAGAATGCGCGGGTCGGCCAGGGCGGCGCGGGCGATGGCGAGCAGTTGCCGCTGTCCCTGGCTGAGGCCGGCGCCCCGCTCCCCCAGCACCGTCTCATAGCCTTGCGGCAGCCGCTCGATGAAGTCGTGCGCGTGGGCCAATCGGGCCGCCGCCGACACTTCCTCGTCCGTCGCTTCCAGTCGGCCGAAGCGGATGTTGTTCATCACCGTGTCGCTGAAGAGGAAGGTGTCCTGGAGGACGATGCCGATCTGCCGCCGTAGGCCGGCCATTTCGACGTCGCGCACGTCGTGCCCGTCAATGCGCACCACCCCGGCCGTCACGTCGTAGAAGCGGGGAATCAGGTTGAGAATGGTGGTCTTGCCCGCCCCGGTGGGCCCGACGATGGCCACCGTCTGCCCGGGCGCGGCGCGGAAGGACACGTCCTGCAGCACCAGTTCGCCGGGGACATAGGCGGCGCTGACCTCGTCGAACTCCACCTCTCCCACGATCTCAGGCATGGGCCGGGCGTCGGGCTTGTCCGTTATGTTAACATCCTCGTCCATCAGCCCGAAGATGCGCTCCGCACCGGCGACGGCGCTCTGGATGTTGGCCCACAGGCTGGCGATGCGTTGGATGGGCCCGTTGAAGCGCTGCACGTAGTTGATGAAGGTGATGATCAGACCCAAGGAGACGACGGCCCCGAAGAGAGGCTGCCCGCGCAGAAGTGCCAGGCCACCCACCACCGCCACGATGGCCACCGCCACGTAGCCGAGGGCCTCCAGCACCGGAGACAGCGCCGCGGTAAAGGAGACGGCCTTGATATTCGCGTCCCGGTTGGCGGCGTTCGTCTGCCGGAACTGCTCGAAGTTCTCGTCTTCGCGGCCGAACGCCTGCACCTCGCGGACACCGGAGATGGTCTCCTGCAGGTCGGCGTTGACGCGCCCGATCTCCACTCGCGAGCGGCGGAAGGCCTTGCGCGCCTGCCCCGAGAACCAGAGCGTCGCCACCACCATGAAGGGAATGACGGTCATGCTGAGCAGGGCGTAGGGCGCACTCAGGCGGAGCATGTTGTAGGCGATCCACACCATGAGCAGGGCCCCGCTGGCCACATCCACCAGGGCGAAGCTGATGGCCTGCTGGATAGTCTCCATGTCGTTGGTGATGCGGCTCATGAGGTCGCCGGCCTCATGCTTGGAGTAGAAACCCAGCGGCAGCCGGTTGAGGTGCTGGAAGAGCTCGATGCGCAGCCGCATCAGTACCCGCACGCCCGCCCAGCGCATCAGGTAGAACTGCAGCGCGCCGCTCAGCGCGCCGAGCACGTACAGACCGGTGATGACCAGGATGATGCGGCCGAACCCGGCCAATAGGTCGGACGTCGTCGCGTCCGACGCCACCACGGCGTAGGTGCAGTTGCCGCTCACCTCACTGGAACCGCCGTAACTGCCGCTGACGGCTGGGGCCAGGTAACAGTCGACCGCTTGGCCGATCAGCACGGGCGACTGCACTTGCGCCCATGTCCCGATAACGATGAAAGCGACGACGGCCAACAGGATGAGCCAATACCCCTTGAGGTAACCGAACAG
>JAAYAV010000346.1 GCA_012719195.1 Anaerolineae bacterium
CAGACGGTGATGGTGGACGGGGACGGCGGGCTGGGCTACTTTCCCGCCTATCAGGCGGCGCTGATGGCGGTGGAGAAGGCCGAGGCCACCGGTATGGCCATCGCCATGACCCGCAACCACGGTCACTTCGGCGCCGGTGGCATCTACGCTCGCCTGACCCTGGGCCACGACCTGCTCACCTTCGTCACCTCCGGCCACCAGCTTGACCTTCAGCCCGGCGCGCCCATCAACGTGGCTGCCGGAGGGTCTCCCTTCACCTTCGCCGCTCCCGCCGGGCAGGAGGACGACCTGGTGCTGGATTTCGGCACCATGCACGACCTCTACCTGGGCGATGCCCACCGCGAGGAACTGGAGCGCATCGTTCCCGGCCTCGCCATGCGCCACATCGGCATGGGTGCCATCTGCCAGGTCTGGGGCGGCCTGCTGGCCGGCATCCCGGTGGACCCGCAACGGGCCTCAAGGGAGTGGCCGGGCGGTAACCAAGGCTCCTTGCTGTTCACCTTCAAGATCGAGCTCTTCGCCGAGCCGGAACGCTTCAAGGCGGAGATGGACGAGTACGTGCGCCGCACCCACCAGCTCCGGCCACTCCCTGCCTTCGACCAGGCCTATCTGCCAGGGGGTGTGGAGGCGGCCCGCGAGCGCGAGTACCGCGAGTTAGGGGTCCCGGTGAGTGCGGACCATCGCGAGCGGCTTGAGGCTCTGGCGGACGAACTCGGAATTGAGAGGCCCTGGTAGAGCCGCGACCCGTGTAGCTCGGGGATCCGGCGCGTCACCATGCGTGGGACGCAGTTCAAGGCGGCGACCAGGGGAGGAGGAGGATGTGAACCCGACGAGCAGACTGCGGACCCGGCAGCGGCTCCGCCGGTTGCTGCTGCTCCTGTCCTTCGTCCTTCTGCCCGTCACCCTCTACTACTTCTCGCCCGTCCTGGTCCTGGGCGCAGCGTCCGAGGGCGTCGTCAACGGCAGCCTGCTTGTGTTCGCGCTCATGTTAGCGGGGGCGCTATTCCTCGGCCGGCTTTGGTGCGGGTGGGGCTGCCCGGCAGGCGGCCTGCAGGACTGTGCCACCCTCGTCAACGACCGGGCCGTCCCGGGCGGACGCTGTAACTGGATCAAGTGGGGGATCTGGATCCCCTGGGTCGCCCTGATCGCCGTGCTGGCCATCCGGGCAGGAGGCCTCCACGGCGTGGATCCCTTCTATGGGCTCGAGGGCGGAGTGACCCTGGACATTCCGGAGGATCCTTCGGCTCCCCCCTGGTACCTGATCTACTTCATCGTGGTCGGCCTCTTCCTCGGGCTGGCGCTGCTGATCGGACGCCGGGCGGGCTGCCATTACGTCTGTTGGATGGCCCCCTTCATGATCATCGGCCGCAAAGTCAGCAACCTCGTGCGCGGGCCGGCGCTGCGCCTGACCGCTAGGCCCGATCTCTGCACCAACTGCCTGACCTGCAACCGCCACTGCCCCATGAGCCTGGACGTCAACGTCATGGTGCGCTCCGGCACAATGGACGACTCGGAGTGCATCCTCTGCCTCTCTTGCGTTGATGGCTGTCCCAGGCAGGTCTTCTCCCTTCGGTACGACCGACTCGGTCCCGGCGTACATAGCCGGCGCACCGAGGGTGCTGGCGCCGCTCAGGATTTCCCTTGTCGCCCCGTTCATACGACTGAGTGACCACAGACCCAGGAGGATCGCCGTGAGCCAAACCCATCGCTGGCACTTCCCCCTGCCCCGCACCCACACCGG
>JAAYAV010000347.1 GCA_012719195.1 Anaerolineae bacterium
GCAAGTTCGGCTACATGCCCGCCTTCAAGTGCTCGCAGATCGTGGACGTCCGCCTGGAAGACGCCCTTCGCGTCAACCGCACGGTGGACATGAGCCTGCTCGAGACCGCCAAGGTTTTCTTCTAGACCAGGATCGAAGAGCTGCGGCTAAGGACCCCCGGACGCTTGTCCGGGGGTCCTGGCGTTCTCGAGCTCAATTGCGCTCATGGCGCCGCCTGCTACCGCGCTACGACCCCACACGATAGGACTGGGCTATCGTCTGCAGCAGGTCCGCCACCAGCTCCGCCTCCGTCTCATTGTGCGTGGAGTTGGAGGCGCAGAAGGTGGTACTGCCGCTGAACACGGCGGTGTAGTCCGCCGTCACGTACCCGGCCACCAGCCGGTGCGCCACGCCCACACGGGCATCCCACACCGCTAGGCCGCTCTCGGACGCCACCTGGCGCAGGAGCTCCACCGCACCGGTCACGCCCGTCAGGGTCGGCACGAGTCCCAATCGATCGTCGAGCGAGCCCGCCCCTGGGCTGACCAGGTAGACGACAGCCGACATCCGCTTGTCCGACAGGTAGGGCCGGGATCCGCCAAGGCCGGCCACCTCGCGGGCTGACCAGTCCTCCGGGACGAGCACGGTGGCGCCGGAGGGCAGCTCACGCTGCTCCAGTCCCGCCAGGAGCTGAGCCAACGTGTCTCCACAATTCGACGCGCTCGGCGCCGGGCTCGGGGACGGCGTGGCGGTCGCCGACCGAGCGCGGGCGAGGGCAGTACGCGTCGCCTGAATGGGCCGCAGCGTCGGCGTGGGGCTGGCGGTGGGACGGCGCGTTGGCGTCGGCGTGCCCTGGGGGGCAGTCGTAGCCGAAGGCGTCCCTGCCGGTGCGGTGGCGGTGGCGGCCACCGAGCCCGGAATGATGAGGCGCTGGCCGATGTAGATCAGGTTGGCGTTGGTAATGCCGTTGGCCGCCATCAAGTCGGCGACCGTCACGCCATAGGCGGCGGCAATGCGGCTAAGCGTCTCGCCCCGCTGCACCACGTGTTCCAACGGGATAGCCGCCGGCGTGGCGCCGACGGTCGGAGTCCGCTGCGCCTGGGCCCATAGCGGCGATGCCGGAACGCTCACCGCGAGCATCAACGCCACGACAAGGGCCACCGACAGCAGCCCCGCAGATGATTGCCTCGTTAGCCTCATGGGTCCACCTAACGCCTCTAGTCCTGCTCAGACGGAAGTAGGCTCAGCCGCTGCTAAAGCTCGCTCACTGCCCTGCCGATAACTGCAACAGACATGACTGATGGGAGCCGAACAGTGGCACGTCTCATTCCCCTGCTTAGCCGGCTGATCTTCCTCTTGGGTGGTCTGTTCCTAGTGTTCTTCGGATTCGCCGCCGGCAACGCCACCCTGATGCTGCTGCTACCCGGCTTCGGTGTCTACTTCATGGCCAAGGGCGCCTTCTTCATGGGCTCCCTACTAAGCAGTTGACGGGCTAGGCGCCGCCTAAGGCCTCCAGCAGAGCCAGCAGGTTGAGTGACCCGGTGTAGAGCAGTAGCACCGCCAGGGCACACACCAGCACCAGGCTCAACAGGTGCACTCGCAGCCGCCAGAACACCCACCCGGTCATAGCGGCCCCCAGCACCTTGACGGC
>JAAYAV010000348.1 GCA_012719195.1 Anaerolineae bacterium
CAGGCCGTACGAAAGGTGGTACTGCAGCCCCAGGAAGTCCTGCGCCAACTTGCTGACCGCGTATGGATTCGCGGGCCGCAGCGGCGCGTCCTCTTTGAGCGGCAGGTCCTCCGGCCGCGCCGGCCCGTAGACCTCTCCCGACCCCACCACCAATGCGGCACAGGTGGGCCGATGGTGCCGGATCGCCTCCAGCACGTGAGTCTGCATGCCTACGTTAGCCCGGATGGTGGCCCAAGGATCGGCGTGCGAGGGACCCACAGCAGCGCGGGCGGCGAGGTGGAAGATAACGTCCGGCTGAGAGACGCGTACCGCCTCGGCGGCCTGCTCCGGCACCTCGAGGTCGGCCACGACGGCGTTGAAGGCGGCGCCCGTGCGGCGGCCGGACGCGGCGCTGGCCGTGGTGCAGGCCCATACCTCCCAGCCTTCGGCCAGGAGCCGCTCCGTCAGGTGTCCTCCAACAAAGCCGGAGGCGCCGGTCACCAGTGCGCGCACGGCAACATCCCTCGCTAGATCTGAGCCATAGTACAGGGATCGGTCCCGGCGGACAACCCATCACTGCTGGGACAGCGCGTGCAGAGGCGGGGGCCAACGTGGATCGACCCCCGCCTCCGCAATCCTCTCGAGGCCCGGAGCTAGGCTCCGGCCAACTTGCGCAGCGTCTCCGCCTTATCGGTTCGCTCCCAGGGCAGGTCCAGGTCGGTGCGCCCAAAGTGCCCGTAGGCTGCGGTGGCCCGGTAGATGGGCCGGCGCAAGTCCAGGTCACGAATGATTGCAGCTGGACGCATATCGAACACGTCCCGGATGATGGCCTTGATGCGCTCGTCCGAGATGTTGCCGGTCCCGAAGGTTTCCAAGTCGAGCGAGGTAGGCTGGGCCACGCCGATGGCGTACGAGACCTGCAACTCGAAGCGGTCCGCGATGCCCGCCGCCACCACGTTCTTGGCGATGTAGCGCGCCATGTACGCCGCCGAGCGGTCCACCTTGGTGGGATCCTTGCCGGAGAAGGCGCCGCCACCGTGACGCGCCACGCCGCCGTAGGTGTCGACGATGATCTTGCGCCCGGTGAGCCCGGCGTCGCCCGCCGGCCCGCCGATGACGAAGCGACCGGTAGGGTTCACGAAGTAGCAGGTGTCGCAGAGCAGTTCTTCGCCGATCACGGCGCGGATCACGTGCTCCTCGATGTCGGCCTCGATCTGATCGTGACCGACTTCGGGCGCGTGCTGGCTCGACACCACCACCGTGCCCACCCGCACCGGCTTGCCCCGGTGATACTCCACCGTGACCTGAGACTTCCCGTCCGGGCGCAGATAGGGCAGCGTCCCGTCCCGTCGCACCTCCGCCAGCCGCCGGCAGAGCCGGTGGGCCAGGGCGATGGAGGTGGGCATCAGCTCGGGGGTCTCGTTGCAGGCGAACCCGATCATCATGCCCTGGTCGCCGGCGCCGGTGGACAGCTCGTCCGCCTCACCGCCCGCCTTGTTCTCCATGCTGCAGTCCACCCCCATGGCGATGTCGGTGGACTGCTCCTTGATCGAGACCAGCACGCCGCAGCTATCGGCGTCGAACCCCATTTCCGAACTGCTGTAGCCAATCTCGCGGATAGTCTGGCGCGCCACCTTGGCCATGTCCAAATAGCCGGCGGTAGTGATCTCGCCCATGATCAGCACCAGGCCCGTGGTGGTGGCCGTCTCGCACGCCACCCGAGCGCACGGGTCTTGCGCCAGTAGGCCGTCCAGGACGGCGTCGGAGATCTGGTCGCAGATCTTGTCCGGATGGCCCTCGGTGACCGACTCAGACGTCAGGAAAGACTGCTCAGCGTCAGTGAACGTTGTCGACATCGCTACCCCTCTCGCGGCAGACTCGCGTTTCGGTTCTAGGTCCCGGACTCCCAGGACGACAGGTAATGCTGCTGTTCCGTGGTCAGGTCGTCACAGGCGACGCCCATGGCATGCAGCTTGAGCCGAGCGATCTCCAGGTCCGTCTCCGCCGGAATGGTGTAGACGCAGCGCTCGAGATTGGCGGCTTCCTTGACCATGTACTCGGCGCTGAGCGCCTGGTTGGCGAAGCTCATGTCCATGACACTGGCCGGGTGGCCCTCGGCGGCGGCCAGGTTGATGAGGCGGCCTTCGCCCAGCAGCGCCAACTTGCGGCCATCGGGAAGCTCGAACTGCTCCACCTCCGAACGCACCTTGGTAACCGATACGGCCATCTCGCGCAGCGCCGGGACGTTCAGCTCGACGTTGAAGTGACCGGAGTTGGCCATGACGGCACCGTTCTTCATGCGCTCGAAGTGCTTCCGATCCAGCACGTGCTTGTCGCCGGTAGCGGTCACGAAGATGTCGCCGATGGCGGCCGCCTCCAGCATGGGCATGACGCGGAAGCCGTCCATCACGGCCTCCAACGCCCGCATCGGGTCCACCTCAGTCACCACCACGTCGGAGCCCATGCCCCGGGCGCGCATGGCGATCCCGCGGCCGCACCAACCATAGCCGGCCACAACGAACGTGCGGCCCGCCAGCAGGATGTTGGTCGCCCGAATGAGTCCATCGATGGTGGACTGCCCGGTGCCGTAGCGGTTGTCGAACATATACTTGGTCCGCGCGTCGTTGACGGCGACGACCGGATACTGGAGCACGCCCTGCTCCGCCATGGCTCGCAGCCGGATCACGCCGGTGGTTGTCTCTTCCGTCCCACCGATGATCCCCGGGATCAAGTCCTTGCGCTCCCGGTGCAGGGTCGAGACGAGGTCGGCCCCGTCGTCCATGGTCATGTGTGGGGCCTTGTCCAGCACGGCGCGGATGTGACGGTAGTAGGTATCGTTGTCCTCACCGCGAACGGCGTACACGGGCACGTCGTAGTGCTCCACCAGCGCTGCCGCCACGTCGTCCTGCGTGGAGAGCGGGTTGGAGGCGCACAGCCAGACGTCGGCGCCGCCCGCTTTCAGGGCGCGCATCAGATTGGCCGTCTCAGCGGTGACGTGCAGACAGGCGGCCAGGCGCTTCCCGGCCAGGGGACGCTCACTGGCGAAGCGCTCGCTGATGAGGGCGAGCACAGGCATCTCCTGGGCCGCCCACTCGATGCGATGGCGACCGGCGTCGGCGAGGCCGGGGTTAGCTATGTCATGGTCTTGATTCACTTGGCTATCTCTCCCTTGCCCGGCCCTCTGGGGGCGGGGCGACCGTAACAGCTCACTACAGCAGGCAGGCTCTGACACTGTCGTCGGGACCGAACACCTCGGCGTACCTGGCGGCGAATTCCTCGGGGCTGAACTGGTGCTCCTGGGTGCCGGACTGCTCCAGGGCATAGCTGGCGGCTACCGAGCCCATGCGCCCGCAGGCATCCCACCCCAACCCGCGCGCCAGGCCCTTGATGAGTCCGGCCCGGTAGGCGTCTCCGACCCCGGTGGGGTCGATGAGGCCGGCGGGCGGAGCGCACGGCACGCGCAGGCAGTCGCCCGCGATGTGGATCTCGGAGCCGCGCTCGCCCATGGTGACCAGCACCACTTGGGCCGCTTCACCCAGGTCCTCATCGTTCATGCCCGTCTTGCCCTGGAGCAGGGCGTACTCATACTCGTTGACGGTGAGCGCGAAGGCGCCCTGCACCGCCTCCGCCAGCTGCTCTCCGCTCAGGCGCGGGATCTGCTGGCTGGGGTCGAAGATGAGGCGCGCGCCGGCTTCCTTCGCCTCACGAGAATGCAGCAGCATCGCCTCAGGCTTATCGGGAGAGACCACCACGATGTCGTCCGGGCCGATGCCAAGTCGGTGCAGCGAGATCTCGTCCGCGGAGTCCATCGCCCCGACGTAGAAGGACGCGATCTGATTGCCCGACAAGTCGGTGCTGACGAAGAAGGAAGCGGTGAAGTCATCCTCCTTCACCAGCACGCCGCTGGTATCCACGCCCTTGCTCTCCAGCCAAGCACGGTACTCGCCGAAATCCTGGCCTACGGCGCCAACCAACAATGGCCTCTCGCCCAGCAACGCCAGGGTGTAGGCGATGTTCGCCCCCACGCCCCCGTAGCTGCGGCGCATGCGGTCCACCAGAAAGCTAACACTCAAGCGGTCCAAACGATCCGGGAGGATGTGCTCCTCGAACCGGCCGGGGAAGCGCATCAGGTAGTCGATGGCAACAGAGCCGGTGACGATCAGCCGCATCATTCCGCCTCCCGGAAGGCGCGGCTCAGGCTATCCTCGAAGGGAGGTCGCAGTACGCCCACCTCGGTCACGATGGCGGTGATGTACTTCGCCGGCGTAACGTCAAACGCCGGGTTGGCGGCCCGCATGCCCTCGGGAGCGATGCGCTCCTTCCCCACGTACAGCACCTCCTCCGGCGAGCGCTCCTCGATCGGGATGTCCAGCCCTCGCGGCAGTTTGAGGTCCACCGTGCTTAGCGGTGCGGCGCAGTACACGGGAACGCCGTTCTCGTGGGCGACGACGGCCAGCTTGTAGGTACCGATCTTGTTGGCCACGTCCCCATTGGCGGCGATCCGGTCCGCACCGAACACGACCGCGTCCACCTGACCGCGCAGCAGGAAGTGGCCGGCGGCGTTGTCGGCGATGAGTGTGCAGCCGATCCCTTCTTGCATCAGCTCCCAGGCCGTCAGGTGCGCGCCTTGCAGCCGCGGCCGCGTCTCGTCCACCAGGACGTGCAACCGCTTGCCCATCTCCGCCGCGGCGCGGATGAGGCCCAAGGCGGTGCCATAGGCGACCGTGGCAAGGGCGCCGGCGTTGCAGTGGGTGATGACCGTCGCCGGGTCGGGCAGAAGCTCGGCTCCGAAGCGGCCCATGCGCCGGTTCGCTTCTACGTCGGCGTCGGCGATGGCCTCGGCCTCCGCCAGAAGCGCCGCCGCGATCGCCTCGGGAGCGAGGGTTGCCAACCTGCGGGCCGCGGCCAGCATCCGCTCGATGGCCCAGAACAGGTTAACTGCCGTGGGCCGGGTGGCGCCCAGAATTCGACCTGCCTCCTCGAGGGCGGGCAGCAACGGCTCTCCCGCCCGCACCGCCTGCCGAGCCGCCAGCGCCATGCCGAAGGCGGCGGAAGCGCCGATGGCCGGCGCGCCCCGCACACACATATCGCGGATGGCCACGGCCACGTCACGGTAGTCCTGAAAGCGCACCATGACCAGTTCCCGCGGCAGCAGCCGCTGGTCGATCATCTCGACTGCGCCATCGCGCCAAGCCACGGTTCGGGGAATTGAGTTCAGGGTTTCACCTCGCGAGAGCGGCAACCGTCGCCGTTGTGAGGATGGCCTGCCGTCCCCTGCCGCGTACACAGCGAGATGCAAGCCAACGAGGGATGCTAGCATCCGGACGCACGGCTGTCAAAGCCCGGCCGCGCCTAGAACCCAAAGCGACGCATTACTAGGTAGAGGAGCAACACCATCAGCCCGTGCTCTCCCACAGCGCGCCAGGTCAGGGCACCCTGGAAGTGCCGTCGCGCCAGGCCCACAGTGACGTAGCTGACCATGAGCAGAAAGAAGCCGGCCTCCAGTGGGCTCAGCCGTCCGAAGTTGAGGGCCCAAGCACACTCGGCCACCACCAGTCCGATGACCAACGCCGCTCGAACGGTACGCCACTCGCTTGCCGCCTCGTACTGCAGCAGATCGATGGCCAGGGCCGCCGCGATGAGAAAGGCGCCCGGCGTGGCCAGCAGGCTGCGTACCCGCGTGGCGTAGAGCACCGTCCAGAGATAGAAGGCGGTGGCGAGGCTGAGAACGCTCAGAATGGTTCGCAGCCTGATCGCTCCGGCGGAGTCGCCCGTGAGGGCAGCATACTGGCCCAGCATCACCAGGGAGAGCAGCAGGCCCAAGCTGGCGGCCAGCACCAAGCGGCCCTCTACCGGAATGCCCGTCTGCCGTTGCCAAAACACGGTGGCCACCACGGCCGTCATGGCGGGCAGAATGCAGTGGCTGTAAACGCGCACGCCAGGCTGGTACTCCGGGTGCAATACGTAGAGCGACTGAGCCCCTGCCCACGAGATTGCTCCCGCCAACACCCCCACCAGCAGCTCCCGCGAAATGCCGATGTGCAGGGGCGATCCAAACGCCTCCAGGGGGATGTCTAGGCGAACCTCAACCAGCAGCGGCGATACCAGAAAAAGCGCAACCACGCACGACACCGTGATGCCGATCCTCTCCGCCTGCCGCGCCGTCATACGCGCTCCGCCGTAGATGAGGGAGTCGAAGGACCCTTCCGTCATCCACTTACCTCCGCCACTGTAGCCGTCTCCCCAACTAGCATCTCCGCCGCCGCGGCATCCGCCCACCATTGCCGTACCAGCTGCACGCTGCGGGCCAAGCGCGCCTGCGCCGCCCAGGGGTTCCAGACCCGCAGCGCCACCGGGCTCACTTCAACCGTCACTGCGCCACTATAGCCGTCCGCTCGCAGACGGCGGAACCAGGACCGGAAGTCCATCCCTCCCGGGCCGGGCATCTGATGGTGCTTGAGGTAGGTGTCCAGCCCAGGGCGGTCGAGCACTGTTGGCGGGAGGCGGAAGTCGCTAAGGTGAACGTGCGCCAGCCTGTCCGTCACCGGCTCGTAGCCATCCAGCCCCAGCCCGATGCTGGCGGCGTGGGTGGTATCGAAGGTGACGGCTATGTCCCGCTCACGAGCGAACTCGGCTATGTGTTCCGGCCAGACGTAGGGGTGCAGGCGGTCCTCGGCATCGAACACCGCGGAGTTCTCGATGGCCATCACTACCTCGCCGCGCGTCACGCGGCGAAACGCCTCCAGGCCCTCGTCGAAAAGGACAATGTTGCGGCCCAAATCACGGAAGCGCGGCGGGTGTACCACCACCAGCGGGCAGCCTATCTCCAGCGCCCACTGCCCCAAGCGCGGGAAGGCCTGCGGTGCTCCCTTCCAGCCCGGCAGCCCGAAGAGGGACGGGTGCAGAGCCGACACCGGGCAGCCCAGCCTCCGGCCGCACTCGGCCACCCGGCCCGGTCCCGCCAGGACGGCCCAGGGGTCAATCACCAACTCGACCCCGTCACAGCCGGCCGACGCTGCCAACCGGATCGCCAGCGGGTAGGGGAAGCCGTACAGGGTGCCGGTGCTGAACAAGACCCTCATGAGGCGTTGCCGCCGGTCTCAGGCTGCGGCTGACGGTACAGCCCTCGCTCGCAGATGATCGCCTCAACGGCCGGAGGCACCCAGTAGCGCACCGACTGCCCCCGGGCCACCATGCCGCGCAGGATGGTGGACGAAATGCCCACCAGCGGCATGGTCACGGTCACCACCCGTCGCTCCGTCTCCGGCACACGCGCCGCCACTGCTTCCAGGTCAGTGGGCCAGCCGGGCCGCTCGATCACCGCCAGCATGCACCGGCGAGCCAACTCCCCGGGCCGACGCCAAGTGTGCAGCTGCTTCAGAGAGTCCGAGCCGATGATGAAGTAGATGGAGTCCGGCCCGATCCGGTACTGCTCCGCCAGCAACGCCATCGTGTCCACCGAGTAATGAGGGCCTGGCCGCTCCACGTCTACGGTGCTAACCAGGAAGCGGGGATCGTCCGCCACCGCCGCCCGGGTGAGTTCCAGGCGCGTCTCGACGTCCAGGTGCTCGACCTTGCGCTTGTGCGGGGGCGTGCCGGCAGGAAGGAAGAGAACCCGATCCAGGCCGAGCCCCTCCAGAGCCGTCTGCGCCATCAGCAAGTGGCCCAGGTGAATGGGATCGAAGGTGCCCCCGAGGACGCCCAGCCGCGCTATCGCTGCCACTCGAGCTCGGACTCCCCGATGATGACGGTATCTCCCGGAGCGACGCCCGCTTCCTCCAGAGCCGCAGTGATGCCGTAGCGATCGAGGGTTCGCTGGAAGCGGTCTACCGCCTCGGGCATGCCCCAGCCGACGCGACGGGCCAGCCTCTCCAGCCAGGCCGAGCGCACCACCCAGGCGCCGTCGGCACGGCGAAAGATGCGTACCGCTACCTCGTCCTCATCCACCGCGGGAGCGACGATCTCGGGGAGCACCAGTGGCTCTTGCTCGGCGGGCATCCGCTCCAGGGCCCACCGAACCTGGTTCAGGAGATCGGGAACGCCTTCGCCGGTGGCCGCCGAGATCCCCACCACCATCGTCGCCGATCGGCCCACCAACTCACGCAGTGCCTCGAACCGCTCGCGCGCCTCGGGCAGGTCGAGCTTGTTGATGGCAACTACCTCCGGCTTCTGCGCTAGCTTCGGGTCAAAGGCTTCCAGTTCCTCGCGGATCTGCTCGTAGGCCTCGTATGCGTCGGCCGCCGCTCCGTCCAGGAGGTGAACGATCAGGCGCGTGCGCTCGATGTGCCGCAGGAAGCGGTGTCCCAGGCCAGCGCCCCGGCTCGCCCCGGCGATGAGGCCGGGCATGTCGGCCACCACGAAGGAGAAGGAGTCATCCAGCAGGACCACACCCAGGTTGGGCTGCAGGGTGGTGAAGGGATAGTCGGCGACCTTGGGTCTCGCCGCGCTGATCACGGAGAGCAGGGTCGACTTGCCGGCGTTGGGCAGTCCCACCAAGCCCACGTCCGCCAGCAGCTTGAGTTCGAGACGAACCCAGCGCTGCTCGCCGGGGTCTCCGCGCTCTGCCATCCGGGGAGCCTGATTGGTGGAGGAGGCGAACGAGGCGTTACCACGCCCGCCGCGGCCTCCCTTGGCCACGAGCAGTCTCTGACCGGCCGCAAGCAAGTCGCCGAGGGGGGCATCCGTCTCGTCGTCGTAGACGATGGTCCCCAGGGGCACGAGCACCACCACGTCTTCGCCGGCCGCACCCTGCTTGTCCTTACTGCCGCCGTGCCCGCCGCGCTCGGCGCGAATGTGGCGCTGACCCCGGAACGATACGAGGGTGTTCAGCCCCGGCGACGACTCCAGGTAGACGCTGCCGCCCGGCCCGCCATTGCCGCCGTTCGGTCCGCCCAGCGGTATGTACTTCTCGCGCCGGAAGCTCACAACGCCGTTGCCGCCGTCGCCGGCGGCTACATGTATGCGCGCTTCGTCTAGAAGTGTTCCATCCGAACCATAGGGCATAACAGGTAAGGCTACCTCGTGAGCATACCGCTGTCAAAGCTTGGTGTCATCGGGCCGGTCGCCCCCACTGCGGCTACTACTGCCAGGAGAAGACCCTCTCGGCCGCGAACTCGTAGGTGAACGCGAGCTGATCCAGCACCTCAGGAAGGAAGGGCTCCTGGTTGCTCCCGTCCGCCCCCATCACGTATGGGCGCCAGCGACCATCGCGGTCGGAGAGGAAGAGCACCCGCTCCCCGTCCGGCGACCAGGCAGGCGCGACGTTGTTTGCCGCCCGGTCCGCCAGCGGCGAAGACTCCGTCAGTCTCTTCAGGCCGGAACCGTTCGTCCCGACGACGTACACCTCCCAGTGGTCGTGCTGGCGGTACATGAAGAGAATGCGGCTGCCATCAGGACTCACCACCGGGAAGGCGGCGGCCACGTCGTCCAGGATCACCCATGGCTCTCCACCGAAGCTCGTTCCCTTCAGGGCGCGTTCGCCCTGGTAGACCACAGTCTCACCCGTGGCCGACCAGCTGGGCGAGAAGGAGCGCTCATCTGCCGGCAAATCGGCTGTGTTCCCCTGCAAGTCCACCACCGTCAGGGACCAAGTGGGGCGCCCGGGGAGGTCCACACAACCGAAGCCGGGGAAGCACACCCGGCTGGCGCTGGCGCCGCTGGTCTCCCAGGCGAAGGCGATCTGATCCCCGTCCGGATTCCAGGTTGGGCTCTTCATCAGATTGCCGCCGCGCACCCGCCATTCCTGACCAGTAGTTGTGTCGAACACGTAGAGGCCGCGCGGTTCATCCCAGCGCACGAAGGCCAGTCGGGTACCGTCGGGCGACCAGGCCGGGTCGAGCCCGTGGGTGAGGCGCACCAGACCGGAACCGTCCTCGTTCACGGCCCAGATCTCACCCCCGCTGGCTACCTGAAAGGCAATGCGGGACGGCCTGGGGGTGGCAGTGGGCGTGACCGGCGTCGCGGCAGCCGCTGCCGTCGGGACGGTGGTCGCCGGGGCGGCCGCCGGCGCCGGTGTGGAAGGCGTGCCCGGAGCCGGCACCGCCAGCACCTGACCGACGTAGATGGCGGAGGGGTTGTCTATGCCGTTGGCCTGCACCAGATCCCGCACCGTGACGCCATACCGGCGGGCGATGCTCGTCAAGTGCTCGCCCCAGCGCACCACGTGCTCGGTCGGCAGCGCTACCGCTGCGGCGGGCGTGCCCGTCGGCTGCGGCGGAGCGGCCGGCGTTTCGGGAGCGGCGGCGCTGGAGGCCATCGCCGTCGCTTCGGCCGGCATGCTCGCAGTCACCTCGGCGGCTGGTGTGGCGGCGTCCGTCAGGCCGGACGGCTCGGGGGTCGCCGACGCTTCTGCGGTTGGGGTGACGGTGGCACCACCGACAAGTCGCGCCGCCTCGGCAGTCAGGATGGCCGCCCTCGTCTCCACCGAAACGGGGACGATGGTCGGCGTAGGTTCGCTCTGACCTGCCGCCATGGTACAGCCAGTGGCCAGAAGGCCGACAAGCAAGGTGGCCAGGCACCGGGTAACAGCAGCCTTCGCTTTCGGACGCATAACTAGGTTCCTCATTCGTACCGAAGTGCTTCGATGGGGTTGAGAGAAGCGGCGCGTCGTGCCGGGTAGATCCCGAAGAACACGCCCACTGCCGCCGATACTCCAGTGGCCAGCAGGACGGTCTCCGGCGTCACCTTCGGCGTGACTCCCTCGATGAGATTGCCCGCCTGCACCGCCACCGTCCAGCCGAGGACGATGCCCGCCAATCCGCCGACCACAGACAAGAAGACCGCCTCCACCAGGAACTGGGTCATGATGTCGCTGCGCTTAGCGCCGACGGCCTTGCGGATGCCGATCTCACGGGTTCGCTCGGTCACCGACACCAGCATGATGTTCATGATGCCGATCCCGCCCACTATCAGCGATATGCCGGCGATCGCGCCCAGGAACGTGGTCAGGACTCCGGTGATGTTGCCGAAGATGGCTGTGATGTCGGCTTGGTTGATCACGGTGAAGTCGTCATCCTCGCCGATCCCGATACGGTGCTGGTAGCGCAGAACCGTCTTGACCTCTTCTATGGCCAGGTCTATCTCGGCCTCGGTGGTCGCTTGCACGTAGATGGTGCTCACCCCCAACTCGCCGCTGCGCCCTCGCAGAGGTAGCAGGCGCATCTGAGCGGTCGACAGGGGCACGTACACGTAGCTGTCCACGTCGGCAAAGGCCGAGCCGCCCTTTCCCTCCAGCACGCCCACCACCGTGTAGGGCACGCCCCCGATGCGCACTCGATTGCCCAGAGGCACCTCATCCCCGAACAAGTCGCGGGCGATGTTGGGTCCCAGGACGCAGACGGTGGAGCGGGCGGACACGTCCTGCTGGCTGATGAAGGCGCCGTAAGCGACGGTGACGTTGCGCACCGCCGGGTAGTTCGGCCAGACGCCGTTCACCGCCACCCGCTTGCTGTTGCCCCCGAAGGACACCTCAGCGAACGTGTTGATGTCCGGGCTCACGGCGCCCACGTGGGGCGCGTTGAAGGGGTTGTTCAACGCCTCGACGTCGCTCATGGTGAGCGAGGCGCGGCCGCCCGACCCCCCACCCGTGCCCATATCGCTGAGCGAGCCAGGCGTTATGTAAAGCAGATTGGAGCCGATGGACTGCAACTGGTCGGTCACCAGCCCCTGCACGCCCTCGCCCAGGCCTATCAGCGCGATCACCGCCCCCACCCCGATGATGATGCCCAGCATGGTGAGAGCCGACCGCAGTTTGTTGCCCAGTAAGGCGGCCAGGGCCATCCGGATGCTATCGAGCAGTACCATCGGTCACCACCTGATGGAGCACGCCGGTCGTCTCGATGGCACGCCACGCTTGCAGTCGCTCTTCTTCGGGAACCGGTTCATCGGACGTGAGGCGACCGTCGCGCAACCGCACCAGCCGCCTCGTGCACGAGGCCGTGTCCGGGTCGTGGGTCACGAACACCACTGTGATACCGTCCTCCTCGTTGAGACGGCGGAAGATCTTCATCACTTCCGCGCCGGAGCGGCTATCCAGGTTGCCGGTGGGCTCATCGGCCAGGATGATGGCCGGGTCATTCACCAAGGCGCGGGCGATGGCCACTCGCTGGCGTTCGCCGCCCGACAGCTCGTTCGGCTTGTGATGGATGCGCTGCCCCAACCCCACCGCCTCCAGCGCCCGAGCCGCTCGCGAACGGCGCGAGCCCATCGCTCCGCCATAGATCAGCGGCAACTCGACGTTCTCCACTGCCGTGATCCGCGGCAAGAGGTTGAACGACTGGAAGACGAAGCCGATCTCGCGATTACGCACCTCAGCCAGGCGGTTGTCGTTCAGCCGGCTCACATCGATGCCGCGAAGCAGATACCGCCCCTTGGTCGCCTGGTCCAGACAACCGATGACGTTCATCAGGGTCGACTTGCCCGAGCCGGATGGACCCATGATGGCGAGCATCTCGCCCACCTCGATGGTGAGGTCTATTTCCTCCAGGGCGCGCACCTTGAGCTTGCCCAGGATGTAGACCTTGCCGATTCCGGTCAGCTCGATGACCGGCCCGCCGCCGTCAGCCATACCTGCTATCCGCCCATGGGCCCGAAGGTGGTGCGGATCTGTTCCTCCAGGGACGTAGTACCGGGAATCACTACCTGATCCCCTTCCTGCACGCCGGCGAGTATCTCCGTCACGCCCACTCCCTGGGCGCCCAGTATCACCTCAGTGCGCACCGGCTGGCCGTCCACCATGCGCTCCACGAAAGTGATGCTGGTGCCACGATCTAGCTGCACCGCCCGGTTGGGCAGCACCAGCGTGCCTTCGCGGCGGTCCACCTCGATGAGCACCTGGGCGGTCATGCCCGGCCGGAGCCCCTCGAGCTCCTCGTCTACGTCCACGCGCACCTCGTATTGCACCACCCCGGAAGTGCTGGGCATGCCGCCGGACTCCGATCCGGCGCGTATCAAGCCGATGCGGGCTACGTGGCCGGCCAGCGACACCCCGGTGAAAGCCTCCGGCTGGACCACGGCACTCTGACCGACGGCGACCAACCCGATGTCGCCCTCATCGATGGGTACGCTCACGTGGTAGCAGTTGCAGTCCAGGAGGGTCACGGTGGCGAGGCCAGTGGCTGACAGCTGACCCTCCACTGCGTTGACAGCGGCCACCTGCCCGGCGAAGGGCGCTCGCAGCACGGTGTTCTCGAGCTGAGTGCGCGCCTGCTCCAGGCTGATCCGCGCCTGCTCCACCTGCAGATCAAGAATGTGCCGGTCCTCATCGCTCGCGCCCTGCTCCAGGCGTGCCAGCTGGGCCCGCGCTTGGGCAATCTGGGCGTTGATTGCCGCCAGGTCCGCCGAGTCGGCGCCCTTGGTCTGGATGTCATGGTTGGCCTTCGCCGCCTCGTAGTCGAGCGTAGCTGCCTGGAGCGACAGAGACTGAGGCATGGCCGCGATGGCCCCCACCCACTTCACCTCGTCATAGGCGCTCTGGGCCCGCTGCAAGGCGATCTCGGCTTTCTGTAGTTGCACGGCCGCCACGGTGGCCTGGGACTCGCTCGGGCCGGCCATGGCACGATTGTAGGAGGCCTGCGCCGACGCCAGCGACGCTCTCGCTGCCGCCAGCTCCTCAGCAGTGGGCGGGGCTAGCGTCCGGCTCGCCTGCGCTTCCGCCAGCGCTAGAGCCGTCTCCGCCAGGCGCACCTGGATCTCGATGTCGGAAGGGTCCAGCTCCACCAGCGGCTGATCCGTCTCAACCCAATCCCCCACCGAAACGTGCACCTCCGCCACACGACCCGGCGCGCGGAAGGACAGGCCGACCACGCGCTCCGCCTCGACAGAGCCGGAAGCCGCCACTTCGCTGGTGATGTTGTCGCGCCGGACGGCGACCGTCTCCATTTCTCGCGCGGCACCCTCGGCCGGCATGGGAGCGCTCCAGAGACGATAGACGGCAAAGGCAATCACGCCCACCACACCCAGTATTAGCAGCGCTCGTTTCATCTACCCACCTTCTATATCGCACCACTTATTATACCTATCGCTCTCATTCTGGGCAAGCTGTGTTGTCCGCGAGCGGTCCGGCCATGGGGCCTTCGAGCTTGGCGGTCCCGGCCCGCCCCTGTAACATCGGAGCATTGCTGCCGGCTCGGCCGGACCGAGGGAGCGATACCATGACGCAGCCGTTCATTATAGGGCTTTCTGCCGACTTCCGCAGCCAAGGGCTGTCCGAGGTCGAAGGATACGTGAAAGAGCTTCTGGCTGGATCCGAGGGCGTCACCTATGAGTGGCTGCCGGACATGGGCGACGTGGCCCGCGCCGACGCCATAGACCAGGTGGATGCCGTGTTGAGCCTGGGCATAGGCTACTCACCTGCATCGTTCGAAGGGCTCGAGCGGCTGGCGCTCATCGCCCGCTGGGGCGTCGGCTATGACATGATCGCCCTGGATGCCTGCACCGCCGCCGGAGTGGCCGTCGCCATCACCCCGGGCGGCATCGGGCCGTCGGTGGCGGAGGGCGCGCTTACCCTCGCGCTGGCCCTCCTGAAGCGCCTGCCGGAGAAAGACCGCGCCGTGCGCGGCGGCCTCTGGCGAGGGGATCTGCCCGAGTTTGGTCACACCACCAGCGGGATCGTCATTGGCTCCATCGGGCTGGGAAACATCGGCGCCGACTTCATGCGCCTGGCCGGCGTCTTCCGCTTCCCCCGCCGCCTGGCCCATGACCCCTTCGTAGCGCCCGAGCGCGCCCAGGAGTTGGGCGTGGAGTTGGTGGACCTGGACGCCCTCCTGGGCGAGTGCGATGTTGTGGCGGTGAACTGCCCCCTCAACGAGCACACCCGCGGCCTGATCGGGGCGCGCGAGATCGGCCTGATGAAGACAACCGCCTATCTGGTCAACACCGCCCGCGGGCCGATTGTGGACCAGGTGGCGCTGACGGCGGCCCTGCAGGAAGGCCGCCTTGCCGGGGCGGCGCTGGACGTCCTTGAGCAGGAGCCTCCTGACCCAGGAGACCCCCTCCTGGCACTGGACAACGTCATCCTCGCCCCCCACGCCATCGCCTGGACGCAAGAGATGATGTGGGACGTCACCGCCGAGGCCATCGGTCACTGCCTCACTCTGGCTCGCGGAGAGGTGCCCCAGCATGTGGTCAACCGCTCCGTCCTCGATCACCCCCTTTTCCAGGCCAAGCGTGAGCGCTTCGCAGGCATCCTGTGACCGGGACGAGCCCGCTGAGGCTGGCGCTGCGCGAGGGCCGGCTGGTGGTGGGGCACATGGCGATGGAGTTCACCGTGCCCAACATCGCCGCCCTCCTGCGTCCACTCGGCCTCGACTTCGTGCTCTTCGACCTGGAGCACACCGGGCTCTCGCTGGAGACGCTCGCCCCCGTGTTGGTCTCCTGCCGTCTGGCGGGAGTGCCGGCGGTGGTGCGGGTCCCCGGCGCGCAGGGCCACTTCGTGTCCCGCTGCCTGGATCTGGGGGCGCTGGGCATCATGATGCCCAACGTGCGCAGCGCCGAGGAGGCGCGGAAATTCGTGGCGGCGGCCAAGTACCCGCCTCGGGGCCGGCGCGGCATGGGACTGGGCGGCGCCCACACCCTCTATCGGGTGCCCGATTCGCGCGAGTACGCCGGCTGGGCCAACGAGGAGACGGTGCTCATGGCCCAGATCGAGAGCCCGGAGGCGGTGGAAGCCATAGACGAGATTCTGGCCGTGCCCGGCATCGATGTCGGCTGGATCGGGCAGAACGACCTC
>JAAYAV010000349.1 GCA_012719195.1 Anaerolineae bacterium
CCGCATCCACCAGTACCAGCATCGGTCCGGCGGCGCCTTCAACTACGTCGGCGAAGATCCACTGCAGGTACAGCCGCGGCCGACTCTGGGCACCCTCAACTCCTCGTTCTTCGGCCATCTGATGCTCGGCTTGGGGGATAGGGAGAGGGCGCTAGCGGTGGGGGGCTTCCTCCGCCGCTTCGTGGAACTGAACCGGGAGCACATGCGCGCCGGCTTCTTCTACAGCAACGTCACCCCGGAGGGCAGCCTGCTCACTGAGGCCAGGCCGGGTGAGCGCTACACTAGTCTGGTGGACGCGCGTCTCCCCAAGCAGGAGTTCTGGCAGACGGGCACCACCATGGCCTACCTGGCCGTGCTCTACGAGGCCGTCCGGGAGCAGTGGGGCGGAGAGGAGGAGGCGCTGCCGTACCTGGAGGCGGCGCTGGAGCTGCTTCCCTTCGACGCCTGCCAGACGCTTGAGGGCTATCTGTGGCCATCCAAGTGCAAGGTCGGTTGGGGCGCGGGCGAACTGCTCCGCGTCTTGGTGAAGTTCGGCCTCGGGACTGAGGAGCAGATCGAGGACGCGTACCAGGTGGCCCGCAAGGTGGGGGTGCACACTTTCATGGGGAACCAGCTGCCGGATGGCGGCTGGTCGGCTATGCACTATCCGGTGAGCGAGCTGGACCCGGAGTACAACCTGAGCTACGTGCCGGTTCGTGGGCGCGTCAATGTGCCCCAGCAGGCGGTGCCCGGTTACAGCAAGCTGTACCTGCCCCCGGAAGAACTCACCGGCGAGTTCCTGGGGGAGCTCGAGGCCGTCTACCGCGGCCTGGTCGCGTACCGCGAGTGGCTGAGCTAGGCAGAGGTGATCCTTCACGCCGTCGCACCTTCTGCGGCGGTGCGGTGTTTCTAGGTTAGACAACGTAGCGGGAGGAACAGCATCGAAGCGTCAGTGACACGGATTCTGGGGACAGCCGTGGGGGCCTTCATGTTGGGGGCGGTGCCTAGCGGCTACGTGGTGGGCCGGCTCTGGGGCAAGGACATTCGCCTATGGGGATCGGGGCGGATGGGCGGCACCAACGTGTTCCGCACCTGCGGACCGGTAGCCGCTGCCCTGACTGTCATCGCGGACGTGCTCAAGGCCGTGGCGGCAGTTTGGCTGGCCACCTGGCTGGTCGGTACCGGCTGGTCGCAGGTGTTGGCCGGATCGCTAGCTGTGCTGGGACACATCTACACCCCCTTCCTGAACTGGCGCGGCGGCCGCGGTGTTGCCACGGCCATCGCCGTTCTGGCGGTGTTCTGCCCGCTCTGCGCCGCAGCGGTGCTCGTGGCCGCGGGTGTGGTGATGGTTGCCTCTCGCTATGTTTCGCTCGCCTCGCTCACGGCTGCGACGCTGATGCCGGTCGCTCTCTTGCTCTACTATCTCACCTTTGGCGGCGACTACGTGCGCATCACTTACGGCGTCTTCGCCTGTTTGGCTATCTGGATCGCGCACCGCGACAACGTGCAGCGCCTGATCCAGGGAACGGAGCGGCGACTGGGAGAGAAGGCTACCCCGGCCGGATCGTCCTAGCGGCGTCGCGCCCGTCTGTCTGGCCCGTGGGGGCTGGTGTATAATCGCCGCCCAGGCGGAGCGATCGGCAGGCGGAGGGACATGGAAGCTGAGGGCGTCAAGGTCACGGTGGCGTTTCTTGCCGGTGTAGCCTCGTTTGCCTCCCCCTGTGTGCTGCCGCTGGTGCCTGCCTACCTGGGCATGCTGGCGGGGTTGGGCATGGAGGGCTGGGCGGCTCGCCGCGGCCAGGTCCTCTTGCATGCAGTCCTGTTTGTGCTCGGGTTCAGCCTCCTCTTCGTGATCTCCGGTGCTGCCGCAACCGCGCTGGGCCGCGCCCTGTCGCGCCAGTTGCCCTGGCTGCAGCGAGTCGGCGGGTTGGCCCTGGTGCTCTTGGGGCTTCATCTCATCGGTGTGGTTCGGATCCCCTTCCTCGCGCGCAATCGTAGCCTGAGCGGTTCCGCTAAGCCCGGTGCCGGCTACCTCGCTTCCTTCCTCACCGGCATGTTCCTTTTCGCCGGCTGGGTTCCCTGCGTGGGCCCGGTCCTCATGTCCATCTACATGCTGGCGGGCGGCAGCGACACCGTTGGGCAGGGGATAGGGCTACTCGGCGCCTACTCGCTCGGCCTCGGGCTGCCGTTCCTGGTGGTTGCCCTCTTCGCCGACTGGGTCATTCCGCGTCTGCGTCGCCTGGGGCGGGCCGCTCGCTGGGTGGAGATCTTGAGCGGGCTGCTCGTGATCGCCGTCGGCCTGGCGATTATGTTCGACGCCTTGTCCGTGCTGGCTCGTTACGGCAGCTTCCTGGGCATGACGTGAGTAGCGCGATGGGAGAGGGCCCACAATGGCCGAGGGAGTGAACCCAGAGACTCCGCGGAAGACTCGCCTCCTTTCTTCGCTGATCCTAGCGGCACTGGCAGTGGTGGTGCTCGTGGCCGCGATCACCGTGTTCCAGATGATGGGCCGGTCCCGATCGGGCGCCTCCGACGTCGGCCAGCCCGCGCCCGACCTCGCGCTTCCCACTGCCGGCGGTGAGGTGGTTCGGCTCAGTGAGCTGCGAGGCCGCTGGGTCCTGCTCAACTTCCGCACCACCACCTGCTCCTACTGCCGCGAGGAGACGCCGAGCCTGCAGGAGGCCAGTCAGACACTGGAGGAGGTGGTGGTCCTGTCGGTGTACGTGACGGAGTCCGCTGAGCGGGTGGCTGCCTACACCACCGCGCTGTCGGCGACGTACCCGAGCCTCGTGGACGCTGACGGCGCCGCTATGCGTGCCTATGCCGTGCGCGGCGTTCCCGTCTCCTACTTCATCGATCCCGATGGCAGGATCTCTGCGCGGCATCTTGGTCCTCTGACCGTCGAATCCATTCGCGGCTATGTCGGCGGTGGCTAGGGTGGAGGGCGAGCGTCCCGCGACCCCCGGAGCCCCGCCGCTGCCGGAGTGGGAGCGGCGCCTGGTGATCGGCGCTGATCGCGCCATCTACTGGATGACGCGGCACTGGGCTTTCGTCTTCAACGGGCTCTTCTTGACGATCGTCGGGCTGGCGGTGGCCTCGCCGCTGCTCCGCGCGGCCGGGATGGACGGGTTGGGGCAGCTCATCTTCCGGGCCTACCGGGTCACCTGCCATCAGCTCCCCGAGCGATCCTTCTTCATTGATGGACACCAGGTCGCCTTCTGCCAGCGCGATGTCGGCGTGCAGTTGGGGCTATTCCTCGGCGGGGTGGCCTATGCTGCCTCCAGCGGGCGAGTCCGGCTGCGCAACCTGGCCGTGTACGCTCTGATCTTCGTGATGCCGGTGGCGCTGGACGGCTTCACCCAGCTTGTGGGGTTGCGATCGAGCGTGTGGCCGCTGCGGCTAGGCACAGGACTGCTCTTCGGCATCGGCACTACCCTCGTCGCCTACCCTCACTTCGACAAGGCAATGCAGGACACGCGCCGGGAACTGGAGGAACGCTTCGGTCCTGGGCTGGCG
>JAAYAV010000350.1 GCA_012719195.1 Anaerolineae bacterium
GGGCAGGCCGACCCGGTCACGTTGCAGCAGGCGCTTGACCGCAACTGCCGTCCGGAAGAGTGGCAGGTGCGTGTCTACCGCGTCAAGGACGGTGAGGACCTGGGCGCGGAGGTACGCGCCGCCGTCCGCGAGCGCTACGAGGTGGTGGCAGCGGCCGGCGGCGATGGTACCGTCGCCGCGGTGGCCAACGCACTGATCGGAACCGGTGTGCCGCTGGCCATCTTGCCCGTCGGCACCGGCAATGCCCTGGCGCGGGAACTGGCCCTGCCGCTATCTCTGGATCGGGCCTGCGCCCTTATAGCCGGGGAGCACCAGATCCGGGTCATCGACGTGATGCAGGTGGGTGAGCACTACTGCATACTGAACGTGAGTGCCGGCCTGAGCGCCATTTCCATGCGCGAGACAACCGGCGAGAGCAAGCAGCGCTATGGGATGCTCGCCTACATCCTCACCGCTCTGCGCGGCTTGGCCGGCTTTCAGGCCCGCCGCTACGAGTTGGAGGTAGACGGTCTGCCCATCAGCGCCCGGGCATCCGACGTGCTGGTGGTAAACGGCTCCACTCCGGTGGCGTCGCTGCGCCGGACCGGCCCCAGCCTACAGCTTGACGATGGCATGCTGGGCGTCTACGTCATCAGGGCTCGTACCCTGCTGGACTACCTCGCCTCCGTCTGGGTGATGCTCTGGCGACTGGAGGGCCGGGACCGCCGCGTGCGCGTGTACGACGCCCGTGCCACCGTGAAGCTGGACGCCTCGCCCACGGCGGTGTTGCAGGCCGACGGCGATGCGCTCGGGGAGACGCCGGTCACCATCAAGCTGGTGCGCCAGGCGCTTAACGTGATAGTGCCCCCGCCCACGTTCGATCCGCTGGCGGAAGCCGGCGCCATGATTGATCGGGTGCGGCGGCAAGGGGGACTGCGGCGCAGCGGCGGCTGATCGCGATGATATCGACATAAATGCAGGAGCCCGGCTTTCTTACGGACGCCGGGCTCCTGCTTTGCCGGGCGGCCCGGCGCTGCCGCTACTGCTCCACCGCGGCCGGACCCTGGTTGATGCGACGGATCTCATCGAGCACGGCGGGCTCGAACTTGGGCGAGCGGTCGTAGTAGTAGATGCCGTTGACTTCTTGCTCTACGTCGGTGAGTTGGGTGTAGCAGAAGCCCCACATCCGCGGATTGCGCAGCAGCGCCTCGGTAAGCGTCCGGTAGCGGGCCACGAACTGCTCCACCGTCTGTGGCTTTTCGCCATATCCCCAGGCGCTGGTGCCGGCAAGGCCCGGGTTCCACCCGATGCCGCCGTACTCGCTCACCCAGAAGGGCTGACCTTCCCAGGGCGCGTCGTAGTGGGGCTGATTGCGCCAGGGGTCTCCGCCGGCGCCAAAAGCGTCCCAACGGGCCGCGAACTCCTCCGGGGTGAGGCGGTGGGCATAGTCGTGCACGTCGTACATGTCCGTTTCCACGTGCACGTAGCCGCTGGTATCGATCACCAGGCGGGTCCAGTCCAGCGCCTTGGTGGTGCGGTAGACAGTGCGGAGCAGCTCCGGGTTCTGGTCTGCCGTGGTCTCGTTGAATGGGCACCAGCCGATGATACTTGGGTGGCTGAAATCTCGCTCTACGATGGACGGCCACTCGGCCAGCACCCGTTCCAGCGCCAGTGGATGGGAGTGGTCCAGGCCCCAGTTGGGGAACTCCCCCCACACCGGGTAGCCCAAGCGGTCGGCCCAATAGAGGAAGCGGGGCTCGAAGACCTTCTCGTGCAACCGAGCTCCGTTGAAGCCGGCCGCCATGCTCAGTTCGATATCGCGCCGGAGCGCCTCGTCGCTGGGAGCGGTGTAGATGCCGTCGGGATAGAAGCCCTGATCCAGCACCAGCCGTTGGAAGAACGGCTTCCCGTTGAAGAGCACCTTGCCTTCCTGGATGGCGATGGAGCGCAAGCCGAAGTAGGACTCCACCCGGTCCAGGACGCGGTCGCCAACGGCGAGGGACACGGTCAGGTCGTAGAGGAAGGGATCCTGGGGCGACCAGGCGCGGACGGTGGAGAGTGGCACGACGCAGGCGGCCCAGCCGCCGTCGGCCCGCGCGCTGGCCTGGCCGACAGCCGTTCCCTCGGCCCCGGCCTCGGCCCGCAAAGTCAGACCGGTAGCCAGACCGCCGATCCGCGCCTGCACCAACACGGCTCCCTGTTCCAGCAGGGGCGTCAGGCGCAAGGACTCGACATAAGTCTGCGGCACAGCTTCGAGCCAGACCGTCTGCCAGATGCCGGTGGTGCGGGTGTACAGGCACCCGTAGGAGTTGTAGCGATCCGACTGCTTCCCGCGCGGGATGAGTGGATCGCGCGAGTCGTCCTCGGCGTAGACGGTCAGGGTGTTGCTCCCCGCCCGCAGCAGCGAAGTTATGTCAACAGTGAACGGGGAGTAGCCGCCGCGGTGCCGGCCCGCCTCGCGCCCGTTCACGTACACCCAGCTGTCGTAGTCCACCGCGCTGAAATGCGCCAGCACCCGCTTCCCGGACCAGGAGCCCGGGACCGCGAACTCGCGCCGGTACCAGAGGGCCGGGATGAAATCGGTGTGAGCCACGCCGGAGAGGCGGCTCTCCGGGCAGAACGGCACCGTGATCTCGCCCGCCAGGCGCTCCGCCTCCGGCAGGCCTCGTGCGCGGCCGCTGGCCCCCGGGTCCAGCTCGAACTGCCAGACGCCGTTAAGGTTGATCCAGTCCGGCCTCACCATCTGCGGGCGCGGGTACTCCGATCGAGGCACGTCGTTGTCGCTCAAGCCTTCCTCCTGCACGGGGGACCATGGGAATGCTGGCATGATGCCATCCTCGGCGAGTCCGATCAAGCCAGGCGACCGATCGGCTTGACGGTCGCCTGGCGCTCCTTACACTCTCAAGGCACGGGCGACCACGCCGTTCGAACCCTGCAGATAGGAGATCCCATGCCGATCAAGTCCGCCTATATCATGACCGACCTGGAGGGGGTGGCCGGGATAGACGACTGGGACCCGCGCAGCCGGGACTACGGCGCCAGCGCCAAGGGCGTCTACGAGCGCTCCGAGATGCAACGCCTGCTGACCGGCGAGGTCAATGCGGCGGTCGAAGGGCTGCAGGCCGCCGGGATAGAAGAGGTGCTGGTGAACGACGCCCACGGGGCCGGCCGCACCATCTTGCCGGAGCAGCTCCTGCCTGGGGCGCGCATCGCTCGCGGGACTGACCGGCCTTCCTGGCTGCTCGGCGTGACGCCACGCTTCAGTGCCCTCTTCCAGGTGGGGATGCACGCCATGAGCGACACCCCTAACGGTTGCCTGTGCCATACCATGTCCGGCTCCATCAAGGCCTACCGGGTCAACGGCCGCGATGTGGGCGAGATGGAGCTGGCCGCCTACCTGGCCGGTGAACTGGGCGTTCCCTGGGTGTTCACCGCCGGCGACTTGCACGCTTGCCGGGAGGCCGAGGCGTGGGTGCCCGGCATCGTGACGGCCGCCGTCAAGGAGGGATTGGGTCGCAACTGCGCCATCCACCTCGCGCCGGTGGACGCGCGGAAGCTCATCAAGGAACGTATCCAGCAAGCGGTGGCCCACGCCCACGAAGTGCGCCCCCTGGTGGCGGAGGCGCCGGTGACCATGGAGATCGAGCACCGCGAGCCTGGCCCGGCCACCTTGGGGCCGGGAGCGGAGAGGGTCAACGCCTTCACTGTGCGCTGGACGGGGCCCAGCCTCTGGCAC
>JAAYAV010000351.1 GCA_012719195.1 Anaerolineae bacterium
GGACGCTCCCTGGCGACGGGCGTACTCCTTGGCTGACTCTAGCAGAGTGGAGGTCACGCCCCCGCCCCGGTAGTGACGGTCCACAAAGAAGCAGACCACCGACCAAACCGGGGCCTCATTCACCGGCTTGAGGATGCGCGAGCGTGCCAGGCGCGGGAACTCCTCGCGCGGACCCAACGAGCACCAGCCCACGGCCCGCTCACCATCGTAGGCCAGCAGTCCCGGCACGGTACCGGCACGCACGAGAGACTCCAGTGCGTTGCGGTTGCCAGCGCCCTTGCCACGGACGAAGTCGGCGTTGGGCAGGCGCCACCACATGCACCAGCAGCCGCCGGAGGCTCCGCGCGGCCCGAACAGCTCGACCAGGTCGGGCCACAGCTCTACGGTTATCGGTTCGACTCGCCACTTTCGCATACTGCCCGGGGGCGCAGTGGAGGCGATACGGTCGCGGTTCGATTCGAGCAACTCCCACTGCTCAGGCCAGAACATGGCCGGCAGCTCATCAAGAGGGAACCAGTGCAGGCGGTACTCATGTTCCACGTCCGTGGGAGCCGAGGCGGGGTCGTCACACCAGTAGAGGAAGTAGTGGGTAGTGACCCATTGCCGGCGGCGGAAGTCCAGCCGCTCGCGCACGCCCAGCTTACCGAGCAGCCGAAGGCCGGTTAGGCCGGCCTCCTCGGCGATCTCCCGTCGTGCAGCGGTCTCGATGTCCTCGCCCGGCTCCAGCCGACCCTTGGGCAGGATGTACTCCGGAAAACCGTCCTCCTGTACCAGTCCCACCAGCAGGCGGTCGCCATCACGACGGATGACCACACCGCCGGCGCCCGTTCGCTCGCCTACGTCGGGCGGCCGCTCGTACCAACTGCCGTCAATCCTGGTC
Source organism: Anaerolineae bacterium (assembly GCA_012719195.1). GTDB lineage: Bacteria > Chloroflexota > Anaerolineae > DRVO01 > DRVO01 > Ch71. The sequence goes on from JAAYAV010000351.1 coordinate 881, forward strand.
ACAGGTGAGAGGCCTCCGCCGTTGCCGGGCTACCAACGCGTGGGCGCCAGAATGAAGATGGCCCAGCCCACGTATTCGCGCTCGAAGCGGAAGTACTCGTCCTGGCTGGTTCGCAGTCGCTCGATCACATCGTCGCGCTCCGGATGACCAGGGTTGTCCTGCAGCCAGCGAACAAGGCCGTACCAGTTGCCGGAGGAGTAACGGTCCCAGTCATCCAGGCTGGCACGAACCAGGAACTCCAGGTCGAATCCTTCCTCGCGCACGATGCGGAGAATCTCAGCCTCGGAGTGGAAGCCTTGTTTCTGAGCGTAGGTGGGCGGGACGTTGGAGGTGAGCCAGTACGGTTCGCCTATTGCCACCTGACCGCCGGGCACAACCGCGCGGGCGAGGGCCTGCACCGCTGTCTGGAAGCCCTTCCAGATGAAGGACGCCCCCAGGCAGGTGGCCACGTCGTAGGAGTGCTCCGGGAAGTCGTAGTCAGCGCCGGGGCTGCAGACGATCTCGATGCGGTCGGCGAGGCCGGCCCTGGCCAGCTTCGCTCGCGCATGGTCGCAGACATGCTCACGGATATCTACGCCCACCCCGGAGATGCCGTAGGCTTCGCCCCACAGTTTCAGCGGCTCGGCGTAGCCGCAGCCAAAGTCTATCAGCCGCGTGTCTGGGTTGAGGCCAAGAACGCGACCCACCTCCAGCACCTTCTCCGGGCTGGTCGGGTTGAGCAACTCGAGGTAGCGCTCCGAGATGTCGAATAGCTCGAAGAAGTTCAATGTGCCTCCCCGTCCATGTTGCTTCGCGACTGCCGACCGAGTCAGCCGGCGAGCGAGTGGTTGAGCTCCAGCAAGTTACCGTCCGGGTCGCGGAAGTGGGCTGTCCGCTCTCCCCAGTCGGGACGGTCCACCGGTGGGGCGGTGAACGCTACTCCACGCCCCCGCAGGCGCTCGTACTCAGTGTCAACGTCGTCCACCACGAACGTGAGCACGAAGGTGTCCTGTGCCTCGGCGGCGGCCGGCTGAGCGCCCGCACCGACGGCGTCGGCCATGGCCTGGCGGCTGAAGATGGCCAGGGGCGCTCCGCCGGTGTCGAAGGCGGCGTAGCCGGTGCTCTCGTCGCCCCAGGTCAGCGGGAATCGCAGCACGTCACGGTAGAAGCAGAGCGCGCGCTGGTAGTCGGTAACGAGCAGGCGAGCGCCGGTGCCAATCAGAGACATGACACACCTCCTCACGGACGAGTGAGCGGGCCGCGCCACTCTACCAGCCGATGGCGTAGCCGATAATCCCCTTGGGCGCCACCGCGCCCAGGATCACCCCGCGCTCTTCGTCCAGCCTGATGGCCATGGTCTTGCCGTTGACGTAGTCGCCGACCACCTCCACCTCGTGCCCGCGCGTACGCAGTTCGCATAGCACCGAGGCGGCGATACGGCCCTCGGCCACCATCTTGCCGGGGAATCCCTCTCGCGGGTAGAAGGACGAGGGGAAGTGCATGCTGTGAACGGTTGGTGCGTCCAGCGCCTCCTGAAGGTCCATCCCGAAGTGGACGTAATTGAGGAAGGACTGAAGGGTCCATTGATCCTGGCAGTCTCCGCCCGGGGTGCCGAACACCATGAACGGGCGCCCCTCGCGAGTCACTAGGCTGGGAGTAAGCGTGGCGCGCGGGCGCTTGTGGGGTTCCAGGGCGTTGGGTCGTTCGGCGTTAAGGTAGAACATCTGGCCACGGGTGCCCAGCGGGAAGCCGAGCCCACGGATGACCGGGGACGAACCCAGCCAGCCGCCGCTGGGAGTGGCCGCTACCATATTGCCCCAGCGGTCGATGACGTCCAGGTGGGTGGTGTCGCCCACGTGCGCGTGGCCGAGGCCGAGGTCACGCACTTGGCGCCCGGCGATGTCGAGAGCGCGACGGTTGTCTTCCAGCACGGTGCGCGCGGCGTACTCGGGCA
>JAAYAV010000352.1 GCA_012719195.1 Anaerolineae bacterium
ACCTACTACCTGCTGCAGCCGGTTGTCGACATCGTGCAGAACGGTGCTTCCTGGGCTCAGGTGGGCCCACAGCTGGGCCTCCTGGCCCTGCTCGACGCGGTGCTGCTGGCCAGCATCGGCCTCGTGGTAACGCGGGCCCGGCACTCGGAAGGCGCCCTCAACCCGGCGTAGCTCGAATCGAGAGTGATGCCGGCTGGTCGATGGAACCACTCTCCGGGCCATTGACCAGCCGGCGGGCCCTCCCCTAACATGCCCGGCAACGCTCCTCAGTCATGCTGGCGGCCACCGCGTTGCCTTTCGGGTAGCCATCGGGAAGGCTAGCGCGATGGACCCTAACATGAGCGCCGGGGCGCGTGTCCCGCATTCACCGCACAACCGCACCGGCAGCGCCACCGCCGCCTCCGCCAACGGGATAGGAGGCGCCGGCGCCGCAGGGGACGGTGAGGAACTCGTCAACGGCCCGGTCAGTCGATCAGTGTCCGCGCTCCGCCTTGGATTCTGGCGGGCACTTCAGCGGCCGCGCCTACAGCCGGCCCCACGCCCTCGCCGGCGGTCATACCGAGGCCACCCGCCGGCCGCATGGCGGGGATCGGCGTGCCGCGGGAACCTAAGGGGTGACGGTGACGACACCGACGACCATCCGGAGGCGTCTTGACCAGTCCTGAGCCTGCGACAGCGGAGTCTACCGCCGAACGACCCGCCGGGCCGTCTGCCTCCTGGCACGTGCGGGCCCGGCGGAGCACCTGGGTGCGTCCCTTCGTGGTCCTGGCCGGCATCGTCCTCCTGGGACAGATCGCCATCGCGCCGGGGCAGTCGCTCATCTCGGTCTACGTGGAGGCGGCGCTGGGGCGTTCGCCCACTTTCACCTCGAACCTGCTCTCCACCCGCCTTGTGTTCGGGGCGGTGGCGGCGCTGGTGGGCGGCGGGCTGGCGGACAGGTACGGCGCCAAGCGGGTCATGGCGCTGGGTGCCTCCGGCCTGCCGATCGTCGGGGCGGCTTTTCTGCTGGCGTCGCCGTGGGCGTTGGTGCTGCTGTGGGCCTACGTGGGCTTCACCCTCGGGCTCTACACCCTCGGGAGGCAGGCCTACACCCTGGTCCTCATACCCGCTCACCGGCTGGGGACGGCCTTCGCCATCATCTTCACCGGCGTGACCCTCGGTGGGGCGTTGGGCAACCTGGCCGCCGGCCCGATCATCGACCACCTTGGTTTCCGCTACCTCGGATGCCTGGCCATCATCGCGGGCCTAGCCGTCTTCTTCAGCCTCAGCTTCCTCATCCCCGACCGGCGGTCTGAGCACGGCGATGAGGCGGGGTTGGACCCGACGACCTACGCCGGGCTGGCGCGGCGGCCGGTGTCGCTCATGCTTCTGCTACTTCAGGCCATCCCGACTACCTACTATGGCGCGGCACAGCTGCTGATGCCCCTGCTCATCTTCCGCGTCTCCGGGCGGCCGTCCGACTCGGCCGTGTATGCCACCCTGAGCCTGGTGTTCGCTTCCGCCGGACAGCTAGTGGCCGGCAGGCTCATGGACCGGTACGGAGGGCGCAAGCCGCTTCTGGTCCTAGTGGCGGGCATCGCGGTGACGTCGCTCCTGACGGCCGTCTTCGCCCACAGCTTGGTGGGGCTCTTCGTCTGCGGCATCACCGGCATCACGCTGGCTTGGGCCCTGTCGGTGGCCTACCCGGTGCTGGTGCGTGAGACCTGCACCTCACGGGAACACGGACGCATGCTGGGCCTGCTGTATCTGGGCTGGAGCGGAGGCATGCTGCTGGGGACGCAGGCCGGGGGCTTCCTGGTCAACTTAAGCGACGGCTTGCCGTTCCTGGTGCTGGGCGTGGCCAACGTGCTGCTACTGCCCCTGGCTCTGCGGCTGGTTCGCGGCGCGGCGGAGCGGGGCGGCTAGCCGGCGGGCGCCAGGAGACGGACGCGCTCCGCCGCACGGGTGCGGGCAGCGGCCATGCTAGCGTCACAGCGGATGGCGGCGTCCAGGTAGGGCTCTGCCTCGTCCGTCCGGCCCGCGGCCAACAGCACGACCCCGAGCTGGTGGGTGGCGCGGGAGTAATCGGGCATGGCTGCCGCGGCGGATTGGGCCAGCCGGAGGGCCTCCGCCAGATGCCGGTCAGCCTCTTCGACCTCCCCGAGGTGGCCGTACGCCCAGCCCAGGTAGACGTGGCTGGAGACGAGCATGCCGTTGGTGGGGTCGGGGAGGACGGCCGAGTAGCCCGGCTCATGGCCGAGCGCCTGCTGGGCGAACTCCAGGGCCGCTTGGGCATCGTCGCGCTGGAGGGCGATGGCGGCCAGGCCCAACCAGGCGCTGCTGTCGTCGGGCATAGCCTCCAGAGCGGTTTGGTACGCCTCCTCTGCCTCGTCGAGCTGCCCCTGGACGTCGAGAATCTGGCCGAGGCCGCTCCAGGCGAAGGCCCACGCCGGGGCGAGCTCGGTCGCCTGTCGCATGGAGGCCTCGGCCTCTTTCAGACGGCCCTCGCGGTAGTCGAACCAGGCGAGGAGGTAGTGTGCCGGGGCCAGGTCGGGGTAGGCCTGCACGAGCTCGGCGTAAGTGGCGGCCGCCGCAACCGTGTCTCCGTCGGCCTCCTGCAAGGCCGCCAGGGTCGCCCGATACTGAAGGGTGATTGTGGGGTCTTCGGCGGGCGGCGGGCCCAGCTTGGCGATGGCCTCCTCGGGGCGGCAGGCCTTGCTCAGGGCACCGGCGAGGGCGATCCGCATCGTTCCATCATCGGGGTTGTCGGCAGGCGCCCCCGCCAGCGCGGCTTCATAGGAATCGGCGGCGGCACCGAACTCGCCCTTGGCTTCGTATAGGCGGGCCAGGGCGAGCTGATTGTAGTAGGCCGGGTCCACAGCGATGAGGGCTCGGTAAGCCGCGATGGCTTCGTTAGTATGGCCAAGGTTCTCGTAGGACATGGCCCGGCCGAGCAAGCTGGAGGCCTGTTGCGGCTCGAGCTCCAGCACCTCCTCGAACTCAGCGGCGGCGGCGGCGTAGTCACCGAGCGACAGAAGCGCGCCGGCCAGCAGGTGATGCGAGGCTGCGTCCGGGCTAAGCGAGACCGCCTGTTGGGCTGCCTCCCGCGCGCCTTCGTAGTCCTCGAGCAGGTAGAGAATGGCGCCGAGCATGTAGGCCACGCCGGCATCGTTCGGCGACTTCTCCAGCCAAACCCGCGCGCCGGCCGCGGCCTTCTCGTAGGCCGCGCGGGCCTCCTCTGAGCGTCCCTGGGCCTCCAGGATGATGCCAATGGCGTTCCAGGCGCTGAAGTCGTCGGGGTCATACTCGACCGATGTCTGGTACTGGGCCAGGGCATCATCCACGCGGCCTTGGGCCTCGTAGGCCCCGGCCAGCAGGTCTCGCGTGTTGGCGTTGCAGGGCTGAAGCGCCACGGCGGCCTCGAACGCGGCCACCGCTTGGTCGCTGTTCCCCAAGCGCTGGTAAGCGATTCCCAGGGTAGAGTAGTCGCTGTGCAGGCCGGGATCGAGCTTGGTCGCCTCGGAGTAGGCGGCGATCAT
>JAAYAV010000049.1 GCA_012719195.1 Anaerolineae bacterium
AGCGTCGAGTCTATGGGCGGGGTCTGATTGGCTTCACACGGTACGGGACGCTATAATCACTTACGCGCATCGCCACCCTAGCTCAATGGCAGAGCAGACGCTTCGTAAGCGCCAGGTTATCGGTTCAAGTCCGATGGGTGGCTCCTGGGGGCCCATAGCTCAGCGGCAGAGCGGCCGGCTCATAACCGGTTGGTCCTTGGTTCGAATCCGAGTGGGCCCACCTCGCGGTATGGCGCCGCGCCAAGGCTGCGGCTGAGCCAGACCGGCAGTAGCTTCTCACCCACATCACTTCCCCGATGCCAACGCGAACCGTCTGTAAGGCCACTCCCGCTGCATACCGGCCTGCCGAGTTGCGAAGGTAGCCATTCGGGTCCATCCACTCTGGGGTCCCGTTCAGTCCGTTGCTCAGTCTGACGCGGCGCCCGGGATTGGGTTCCCCGGCCGGCCCCGGCCCGGCGACGGGCGCTTTCCGTTCCGGCAGACCAGGCCCTCCCGCGCCTGTCCTGTGCCTCGACTCCTCTCTGAGACGGCGACGTTCATCGGCCCTCTCGTCGTCCTGCTCGACTAACACCGCGCCCAGCCAGTGGCCCGACGCCGGCCTCGCCGTCGGCCCCGGCCGTGTCCAATCGTCCCCCTTCGGTCCGCCCTCCTTGACTTGTGCCCGCCCTCTCGCCACTCTTGGATCACATCCCACTGCGACCGGTGAGCGCACGTGGAGGGAGGACGCCATGGCCAGCACAAAGATCGCCTGTCTGGGCGCCGGCAGCATCTACTTCGCGCGGGCATTGCCCGACCTTGCCCTCGTGCCGGGAATCGCCGGAAGCGAGGTCACCCTCTACGACATCGACGGCGACAAGGCCGAGATCATGGCCCGCTTCGGACAGGCGATGGCGGAACGGAGCGGGACCGGCCTCAGAGTCCGGGCCACCGGCACCCTCAGCGACGCGATCGATGGGGCGGCATTCGTTGTTACCTCAATCGGGGGTTCGGGCGCCTCATCGGGCGGGGTCTACGGTACCGGCTATCACATGAAGGACGTGCTCATCCCGGCGAAGTACGGCGTCTACCAGGTCGTGGGGGATACCGGCGGGCCGGCCGGAATGATGATGGGCCTGCGCAGCATCCCCATCTACCTGGAGATCTGCCGAGAGCTGGAGAAGCGATCGCCGGAAGCCATCGTCCTCAATCACTCCAACCCCATGGCGCCGCTCTGTCGAGCCATGGTGAAGTACACCAGCATCAGGGTGATAGGCGTCTGCCACGGAGTCCAGCACGGCATAATGCACCTGGCGAGCCGGCTCGGAGTCTCTCCGTACGAGTTGGAGACCACCTGGATCGGCACCAACCACTACCACTGGTTCCTCAGCATCCGGCACCGGGGGCGCGATGTCTACCCGGAGGTGCGACGCCTGATGGCCGAATCCGCGCCGTCCCCCGGGCGGGTGATGACCCAGAAACTCTCTCAGGTGTACGGGTTCGCCATTGTCTACCCAGAGGATGACCATATCATCGAGTTCTACCCCTTCATGACCCACGTCCGACCGGGCGAGCCGCTCCCCTATGGACTGGACCTGCACCTGGGCGGGTTCAACTTCGATTCCGTGGTAGACGATCGGCAGCCACCCCCGGAGGAGAGACAGCGCCGGCATGTTGCCGACCTGCAGGAACTGGCCGAGAGCTTGGAGGAGATAGAGCTGCCCGAGGCCCCATCGGACGGTCTCACCGGGGAGGGGCTCGGTCGCCTCATCGAGTCGATCGCGCTGGGCCGCCGCGACGTGTTTGTGGTCAACATTGAGAACCGCGGCGCAGTGCCGAATCTACCCTCGTACGCCAACCTCGAGATGGAGGCGGTTACCGATTCCCAAGGGGTGCGCGGCATTCACGTGGGCGAAGCGCCTCTCTCCCTCATGGGGTTGCTCACGAAGCGCATCGCCTGGCAGGAACTGGTGGCGGACGCGGCGGCGCAGGGGGATGCGCAGTTGGCGCTTCAGGCGCTGCTGCTCGACGAGACGGCAATCGTGCCGGAGAAGGCCGAAGCGATGCTGGGTGAACTGCTGGCGGCGTCGCGTCCGATGCTGCCGCTCTTCTTCCGCTAGCTCGCTCAGCGCGCCCGCTCGCACCGCACTAGGGCCAGAGAGGCCGGCGCCCTGCAGGGGCCGGCCTCTTCTCTCGCCCGCCCGCCGGAGGCTGGCCTAGCCGCCCAGTAGGTGGCTGATGATGAGCCAGTCGAGTTGCTCGTAATCGCGGGCATCGATGAGCGACTGAACCGCGGCCCGATCCAGCGAGCGAGAAAGCTCGAGCAGGCGCAGGAACACCCGCAGGCTGTTGGTCAGGTGTTCGGCATCGCGCTCGAAGGGCTGAGTGCGGATGGCCTTGACATCCAACCCGACCATCCCCACGTCATAGAAGCGATTCTCATCCAGCACCTTTACTTGGTTGAAGGCTCGGCGAAGGTCCACCGCCCCGAACGAACGATCCTGGTCGAACTTGAGACCGTTCTGATCGTTGAGGTGCACGCTCCACAGCTTGCCGAAGGACATGGCGAAGCCGATCTCGTCCGAGGGGTCGAGTCCGGCCAGAACGGAGTGCGCCGACTCCATGAGGACGCCCATGCGCTTGGGATCGCTGGACTGGGATCCGAGGGCGAGGGCGTGGCCCATGGTGGGGATGTAGGCCAGGTCCATGGGCTCATTTGGCTTGGGTTCGATGGCGATGCGAATGGCGGGAGCGTAGTCGAGGATGGTGTTCACTGCCTCCAGCAGCTGGCCTGTGGCCCGCACCGGGTCCTTCGACTCGCGCATGTAAGTGCCCTCGCGGGCCAGCCAGAGGACCATGAGGTCAGTGCCCAGTTCGTGGGCGATGTCGGCCGCCCGCTTAGTCCGCTCGATGGCGTACCTGCGTGCCTCCGGGTCGTTGGCGGTGTAGGCGCCGTCGACAGTGCGCGGGCTCTCCCAGAGGCGGGGAGCCACGAACTCGGCCAGCAGCCCCGCGTCGTCTATCTGACGTTTCACCTTACGGGCGCGCCGACGGATCTGGAGCGGTGTGAGCTCATCGAGCCCCGGCACGGCATCGTCGTCATGGAACTGGACGGCGTCGAAACCAAGACCGCGATACTGGCCCAGCTTGTCGGCGAAGCTGCGCTCTGCTCGCACCGGAGGTCCGAAGGGATCGGCACCGGAGTGAATGTTCCAGGGCCCGAACGAGAACCGATAGCCGTACTTCTCCATGGTTGTGTCTCCTTCCAGGCGTGATTCGATGGTCCATTCGCCGCCATGATAGAGCCTGCCCGGCGCAGCGCCAAGGGCGGAGGACCTGCTGCCGCCGGTCGGGGGCCGTCGTCCGGGCAGGATGAGTACCACCTGCCAGGAATAGGC
>JAAYAV010000353.1 GCA_012719195.1 Anaerolineae bacterium
CTGGCTGATCGGCCCGGGGGCAGGCGACAACACGGCCGAATGATGTCCCGCTTGGGCGGGATCGCCCTCTACTTCGGCTTCGTCGGCGCGGTGATCATCAGCCAGTTTCTGGACGTTCCCCGGCTCGACCCCAACGAGCCGCGCCGTCTACTGGGCCTGCTCGTGGGGACCACGGTGGTCTTCTTGTTCGGGCTCGCCGACGATCGCTGGGAACTGAAGCCGGGGCCGCAGTACCTGGCGCAGGCTCTGGCGGCGGCCGTGGGGATGGCGGGGCTGATCTTCATCGAGTACGTCAACAACCCCCTGGCTGGCAGTCCCGACGCCCGCATCAGTTTCCCCTGGTGGCTGACCATCGGCGTCACGCTGTTCTGGATGATGGGAATGATGCAGACGGTGAACTGGCTGGACGGCCTGGACGGATTAGCCGCCGGTGTCACCGCCATCGCTGCCCTGGTGCTGTTCGTGCACTCCGGCTTCCGGCTGCAGCCGCCGCAGCAGAGCGTCTCGCTTCTACCGCTGGCCCTGGCCGGCGCCTGCCTGGGCTTCCTGCCCTTCAACTTCCATCCGGCGCGCGTCTTCATGGGCGGAGGGGCCTATGTGCTCGGCTATGCCCTCGGAGCGCTGGCGATCATAGGCGGGGCCAAGGTGGCGACGGTGCTGCTGGTGATGGGGATTCCCATCCTTGACGTGGCGGTGTTGATCGTCTGGCGACGACTCCGCGGCGGACGGGTGGACATGGGCGACCGTCATCACCTGCACTTCCGCCTGCATGACATGGGGTTCTCTCAGCGTTCGGTGGTGTTCGGCTACTACGTGTTCTCTGCTGCGTTCGGGGTTCTGGCTCTGCTGCTTCCGGCGCGGCAGTATAAACTGCTGGCGCTCGCCGTTCTGGCCGTCGCTGCCCTGGGCATCTACGTCTTCACCGCACGGCGCGCTGCCCACCAGCAGGCGGGTCCGCCGCCCCGGTAGCGTCTCGGCCTTAGTCCCCTCGCACCTCCGCCTGCACCACCGACCGGCATCCGTCTTCCCGGCATGGGCTGAGCCGGTCATCTACATCCTCGAACTCGGCGCAGAGCGACAGGCGGGTGCCCTCGGCGGCGCCCTCCGGCACGCGCACACCGTGCTGCTGGAAAGAGGGCGAGAGGCTGAGCACGTGCAGGGCGGCGGCGGGGCTGAAGACGTAGGAAGTGTAGTAGGCCCGCGCCCCGGCCGGATCCTCAACCAGGTGGCGGTCGTAGTAGCGGCGCACCGGTGGCGGGACTTGGATCGCCAGCCGCAGACTGCCGTCGCTCTGGAGACTGAGATGGAAGCTGGCGCCCTCAGCGACGTACATGGGCCCGGGTTCGTCGGTGTAGAACAGCACCAGCGGACGCAGGGGGTCCACGTCTACTGGGCCCAGGCGGCAGGCGCCGGCCTCATCGCAGGAGGCGGCCTTTACCTGATAGCGGCGCTCCTCACCGCGGGCGAGGGCAGCGTTGAAGTCCTCGTAGGTCACGCCGGCGCGGTCGGGGGCCTGGGCCGACCAGGCGTGCCAGTGGGCCCGCAGCACAGCCTCCGCCAGGCGCGGCGCGGCATCGGCAAAGGCGCCGCGATTGAGCCCGATGCTAGTGACGGCGAACCACTCGCGCGCCGCCAGGCTCGCCCCGGCGGACAGCCGCACCGTCACCGGTACCCCGCTCACCACAGCTGAGACCGTCTCCGCGGTTCCCTCCGTGTCCGAGAGCATCCAGAGGGGGTCGGTGGTTGGAGTCGGCAGCGGGGTAGGTGCGGAAGTGGGGGTCACCGTAGCGGTGGCCGTCGGTGGCGCCGTTGCCGTCGGCGTCGCCGAGGCAGTGGCGGTGGGCGACGGGCGGAGCGTGCCGGTGGAAAGGGGCGTGATCGCCGCTGTCGGTGTGAGGGTGGGCTGGTCCGCCGCCACCACCACCACGGTACCGGTGACCACAGCCGTCGATTGGCCCGGCAGGCCGCAGGCGGACAGAATGAGGGCCAGGGCCACAGTGCCGATAACCGCTCCGGCGCGTGCCATCATCGCATCATCTCCTCGGGTGCGCCCTTGAGGGGCGGAGCGAGCGCCCGGTTCGATCAGTCTAGCCTGTCGTCGTGTGCAGGGGAAGGCGGTCAGTACCGCTGCCCATTGCGCTATCTCAAGAATAGGGGGATGCCCAGTGCCCATAGAGCAGACCATCGCCCAGAACCTTCAGCTCCATCCCGCCTCCGTCAAGGCGACCATCGCTCTGCTGGACGAGGGGCAGACGGTCCCCTTTCTCGCTCGCTATCGCAAGGAAGTGACGGGCGGCCTTGACGAGGATCAGCTGCGGCAGGTCGCGGCCACGGTGGAGCGACTGCGGGCGCTGGAGGGCCGTCGCGCGGCCGTGCTGGCAACGATCGAGGAGCAGGGCAAGCTGACGGAGGAGTTGCGAAGCCAACTGCTGGAGGCCCAGACGCTGGCCGCAGTCGAGGACCTCTACCAGCCCTATCGCCCCAAGCGACGCACCCGCGCCGGGATTGCCCGGGAACGAGGGCTCCAGCCGCTCGCGGACCTCATCCTGGAGCAGCCCCGCACGCGAACCAACCCGGCCGCCTGGGCTGGGCCGCACGTGTCGGACCGGGTGCCCACGGTGGAGGACGCCTGGGCGGGGGCGCGCGACGTCGTCGCCGAGACGGTCAGCGACGATCCGGAGGTGCGCGGTCCCGTGCGCGAGCGGGCTTCTCGCTGGGGGATGATTGGTTCGGCGCGAGTACCGGACGCTGAGGATCCCAGGCGTGTCTACGAAACCTACTACGAGTTCGAGGCCCGCGCCGATCGCCTACGCCCGTACCAGGTCCTGGCGCTGAACCGTGGTGAAGCGGAGAAGGTTTTGCGCGTCAGCCTGGAGGTGGCCGAGCGTGACTGGCGGGCGGTAGTGGAGCGGCGCTACCGGCCCGACTCAGCTTCTCCACTGGCGACGATGCTGGCGGATGCGATCGAAGACGGTGTGCATCGTCTCTTGTTGCCTGCCATCGAACGGGACGTGCGGCGCGCCCTCACCGAGAACGCGGAAGAGCATGCCATCGGAGTGTTTGCCGCCAACCTGCGCTCGCTGCTCTCCCAGCCGCCCGTCAGCGGCCACACGGTGCTGGGTATCGACCCGGGCTTCCGCACCGGCTGCAAGGTTGCGGTGGTGGACCCGACCGGCAGGGTGCTGGAGACGGCCATCATCTACCCTCACGCGCCCCAGAAGCGAGCCCAGGAGGCACAGGCGTCGCTGGTCCGCCTGATCCGACGGCACGGGGTGAGCCTGCTGGCGATCGGCAACGGCACCGCGTCGCGGGAGACGGAGCAACTGGCGGCCGAGGTCATCCGTGCCGTGGAGGGCGTGAAGTACGTTATGGTCAGTGAGGCGGGGGCCAGCGTCTATAGTGCCAGCCCCGAGGCGCGCGCGGAGATGCCCGACCTGGACGTGACGCTGCGCGGCGCCGTCTCCATCGCTCGTCGCCTGCAGGATCCACTGGCCGAACTGGTCAAGATCGATCCCAAGTCCATCGGTGTGGGCATGTACCAGCACGATGTGGACCAGAAGCGCCTGGAGGAGGCGCTCAGCGCCGAAGTGGAGACGGTGGTCAACCGGGTCGGAGTGGACGTCAACACGGCCTCAGCGGCCCTGCTGGAGCGCGTGGCTGGGATCGGCCC
>JAAYAV010000354.1 GCA_012719195.1 Anaerolineae bacterium
AGCGGATGGGGCTGGGGGTACGGCGGCCGGCGGGCGCGATATACATCTGGACCCCGGTTCCGGAGGGCTGGACCAGCGCCCGGTTCTGCCAGGAGCTTCTGAGCAATACCGGCGTCAGCCTCGCGCCAGGATCGGCCTTCGGAGACTACGGCGAGGGCTACGCGCGCATCTCCTTGGTGCAGCCGGCGGAGCGCATCCGCGAAGCCATGCAGCGGTGGGAGGCCTGGTGGGCCGGAAGGTCGTAGTGGATACCGCGCAGGATTAGGAGAGAGGTCATAGACAAGGAAGAGCTTCGCAGTACCCAGCGGCCGATAGAGAAGGCGGTCCTGGTGGGTGTGACCATACGCAACGAGGGCGACTCCTGGCCGGTGGATGACTCGCTGGAGGAGTTGGCCAGCCTGGCCGAGACGGCGGGCGTCGAGGTGGTGGGGGAGTTCACCCAGAGCTTGGACCATCCGCACGTCACCTACTTCATCGGTCCGGGCAAGGTGGAGGAGATCAAGGCCTTTCGTGCCGGCACCCCCTACGACCTGGCCATCTTCGACGACGATCTCTCGCCCAGCCAGCAGCGCAACCTCGAACGCGAGATCGGCGCCCGAGTGATCGATCGCCGCTCTCTGATCCTGGACATCTTCGCCCAGCACGCCCACACGCGCGAGGGGGCGCTCCAGGTGGAGGTGGCGCAGTACGAGTACATGATGCCGCGCCTGACGCGGGCCTGGACGCACCTCTCGCGGCAGGCACAGGGTGGCGTGGGCCTGCGTGGGCCGGGAGAGACTCAGCTCGAGGTCGACCGGCGCCGTATGCGCGTGCGCCTGGCGCAGTTGCGCCGCGAACTGGAGGAGGTGCGCCGGCATCGCTCCCTCCATCGCGACCGACGGCGCGAAAGCGGCGTTCCGATCGTGGCCATCGTCGGCTACACCAACGCCGGCAAGTCCACGCTGCTCAACCGGCTGTCGGGCAGCAAAGTGTATGCTGCCGACCAGCTCTTCGCCACCCTCGACCCGGTCACAAGGCGGGTGGAGCTCCCCGGTGGGGCCGAGGTGCTCTTCACCGATACCGTCGGCTTTGTGCAGAAGCTGCCTCCGGATCTGGTGGCGGCCTTCCGGGCGACCCTCGAGGAGATCGCTGAGGCCGATGTCATCCTGCATGTGGTGGACATAACACACGGGAACGTGGAGCGGCAGGTGGAGGTGGTGAACTCCACTCTGGCCGACCTGGGAGTGGGGGAGACCCCAGTGGTCGTGGCTCTGAACAAGATCGACATGCTGTCGACCGAAGAGGCGGAGCGAGCGCGGGCCGAGACTCTGGACCGCATCGTCGCCGTTTCGGCGCAGACCGGGGAAGGCATGGACCGGCTGCTGGGGGTACTTGCCGACGTCCTGGGCGAGCAGGGCCACTGGGTCAGCGCCCTCATACCGTACGACAAGCAGGGGCTGCTCTCGCCTGTCTTCCGCAAGGGCGCGGTCCACGTCCAGGAGCATCGGCCCGAGGGGACCTACATTGAGGCCACGGTGCCGCTGGCGCTTCTGGGGTCGCTGGAGCCGTACTTCCAGGCGGCCTCGGAAGAAGCCGAGGAAGCGGGACCGGCAGCGGTGATGGGCGCCGAGGTACCTGCCCGCGAAGAAGACTAGCGAGCGCTCACCGCCCTCCCGTGCCGCAGGCGCAACACGAAAGCCGGCCTCCCAAGTGGGGGCCGGCTCTTCGCCTTCTACCCGCCGACAAGGCCTCGCTAGGCGAGTGCGCGCGCAGCCAGACTGCGGCTGATCCCCTCCAGCGAACTGGGCAGGGCTGAGAACAGGTTCTCGTATAGGTCGGTGTAGCGGGCGTGCGCGGCCGGATCGGGCTCGAAGGTCTGCAGGGGGAACCTGGTCGCCTTCACCGCCTCCTCAAGGTCGGCATAGACCCCCGCTCCCACGCCGGCGAGCATGGCGGTCCCTAGCAGGGTAATCTCGTCGTGCTCGGGCACGCTGACCGGCAGGCCGGTGACGTCTGCCTTCATCTGGAGCCAAAGCGGGTTTCGCGTACCGCCACCCAGTACCAGCAATGACTCCGGGTCTAGCCCCAACTCCGTCGAGATCACTTGACGCTGCTTGCGCAGCTGGTAGCAGCAAGCCTCCAGAACGGCCCTTGCGATCTGCCCCCGTCGCGTCGTGGTGGTTAGGCCCACCAGCGCCCCAGTGGCGTCGTGGGCCTGGAAGGCGCCCATACCCCGGATGAAGGCCGGTAGTAGCAGTAGCCCGCCAGAGCCGGCTGACTCGGCGCCGGCCTCTTCCATGAAGACCTCGTAGCGCTTGTCGGCGGCGACGTCGCGGTAGAATGCACCCAGCACCCACTCGACCACGCCGCCCGCCAGCATCAGTCCCTGACACAGATAGCGGCCGGGAACGGTGTGACACTCGTAGTCTATCCCCTCGTCGAAGAGCACGGGCAGGGGCTGGAACCGGTCCAGGGCGGCGATGATCATCTCCCAGGTCCCGGTGATATCGATGAAGGTTTCAGGGTCGGTGGTGCCGGACCCCAGCGCCCCGATCTCGCAATCATGCCCACCGGTGGCCACCGGGGTGCCCTCGGGGATGCCGGTGGCAGTGGCGGCGGCCGTGTGCAGCGTGCCCAGGACAGTCCCGGGCGTGCTTATGGCGGGGAGAAGGTGCGCCGGCATTCCGGCGATCTGCAGGAGCCGCTCCGACCACGTGTGCCGGTTGAGGTCGAAGGCCATGGTGGTTGACGCAATGGTCGCCTCGGTGCTGAAGGCGCCCGTCAGCCGGTACACCACGTAGTCCTGGACCATCAGCCAGCGATGCGCGCCGTCCAGGACGGAGGGCTCGTGTTCCCGCAACCAGCGCCAGCGGTTCAGCGTGTTGATGGGATAGTTGTGATAGCCGGTGATCCGGTAGATCTCCCGCGGGTCCAGCTGCCCGCTGAGCCAGTCCCGCTGCGGGGTAGTACGCGAGCAGTGCCAGGAGATCATGGGGTAGCGGGGCGTTCCGTCCCGGTCCAGGGCGACGCCATCGGCACCGAAACCGGTGACGGAGACGCCGCCGACCTCGACGTCCACCTTTGCCAAGGCCGCCTGGCAGGCGGCACAGACGGCCTGCCAGATGGCCTCTACGTCCCAGATCATCCAGCCGGGATCACCGCCGGGCTGAGGCACAGGACCGTTGCGCCGTCCGGCAGAGGCCAGTAGGTGGCCCTGCGGGTCAAACACGCCCGCCTTTATGCCGGTAGCGCCGACGTCGATGCCTAGGAGGACTTGCTGACGCGTTCCCATATGGGCTTGATCCTCTTCTGGCCAGCCGCGCCGAGCACGACCGGTGTGATGCCGGTGAGTTCGCAGTACCGAACCAGGGACTCGAGGTGGTCGCCCGCCACGCCCTGCGCGTGGTTGGCTGGGAACACGGCGAGGAACTCCTCGAAGGTGGCATCCAGCCGGGCCCACACGTGCGGCCAGGTGGGATCAGTCTCGCCCGCGAGCTTGGCGCTCTGCTCGGGTGGGAGTTCCACCGACTCGCCGGTGGTGATCACCAGGTAGGGCTCGTCGTCCCAGAGGCCCAGGCGCGCGTAGGTCATGCGGCCCGCAGCGGCGTTGAACTCGACTGAGGCGCCGCCCGCCTTGAAGTAGAACTCGAGCGCCGGGTGCAGCGTGAGCTTGGAGAAGTTCTCCGCGGGATCGTGGCTGCGCTGGGCGTACCAGCTGGCGTGGTTGCCGGAGTTGCACCAGTCCCACAGGTCAAGCTCGGGATGATAGAGGCGCACATCCATGAACAGAGTGGGCAGGCCGCCACTGACGTATTTGAGGATCTGCATGGTGAGGGCGGCGAAGCTGTCCGCCTCGGTGGCGCACACCATCGGCTCCTTCGGTCCCCGCCAGTCATAGGGGTCGTTCATGAGCATCTCGGCCACGTCGCCCAGGCAGACGTACTCGGTCAGCTCTCGCTGCCCCTTCAGGCCGCAGAGGTCGAAGCCCTTCTCGTGGTTGACGTCCTCCATGGCCAGGTAGAGCCGAAGCTGCGTCTCCAGTGTCTCCTTGGTCAGCATCTTGCCGTCGTAGCGCAGTCGCTCGCCCAGAAGGGACTCGAACCACTCCCGGCCACGCTTCACTTCGGCGCTGTCTATCGTCTTCATGCGCTCGACCAGGAGCAGCTGATCGACCTGACGGGCGGTGACGCCGAAGGCCTTGATACCGGGCACAAGGTGGTAGTAGCCGGTCTCCATGCCCATGCTGTGCCCACCGTAGAGCCCGTACACCTCGCCCTGCATGGTGGTGCGGGCCTGCGCCGCACGGGCCCAGGCCAAGAGGCTGGCGCAGGTCTTGGGATCGTCCGGCTCTCCCACCAGGCGCTGGGTGCGCACGCCCGCTTGGCGTAGGGCGCCGTCGGTGGCCAGCAGGCCCACATTGCCTGGGAACTGCCCGTTGTTGTTGGAGAGGCTGAGGATGGGCGTGTCCACTCCCAGAGTCTGGATCAGGGGCCAAACCATGAAGGGGAAGTTCCAGACGTTGTAGCACATGACTACGGAGCGACAGCCTGCCCGGCGCAGCGTTTCACCCGCCTCCTGGGCCTGGCGCACGCTAGTTATGGTGCTGTCGATCGTAACCACCGGGGGAGGGTCCCCGAGTCCGTCGGCCAGACCGTCGCGCAGGACCTGAGCCCAGCGGCGCAGCACCTTCTGGTTGATCTCCTCATTGACGGCCGTAACGTGCGGTCTCTCGTCGTTGAGCAACACCATGCCTATGGGTGTGGTACGCATCGCCTATGCCTCCTATGCGGCGCGGTCGGCCGCAGCAATCTCCAGTGCTGTTCCAGACGGTGGCGATGGTAGGGGACGGCAACCCGTCTGTCAATGTCATCCCGGCCAAGCGCTTGCGGCTGGGGGCGGTCGCCCGTATGATGTAGGTGAGGATGGATTCCGCGGGCGCATTCGTTCTCCCAGGACACTAGACTTCGGCAGAGTACCGAGGAGGAGCCGTGAAGCTCGTACTCAGGTCCGGCGGTCGAGTCGAGATCCGGGACCCGTTCAGGCGCAGTCCGGCCGGCTTCCAGAACCTGACTGCCTCTCAGAGCGACCACGACCGCTTCAAGATGAAGGAAATGATGACGATCGGCGCCATCGCCAGGAGCATTCACAAGCTTCGACGTGGACCGCGTCACGGTGACTGTGACTGAGACTTGGCCCCGTTCGTCGCGCCGGAGCTGATCCGGTGCCTCTTCCTCAGGCTGGTGTGAATACCACCGGAGGAGGTCGCTTCCGCACGCCCCCGGTTGCCGCTGCCTGAGCGGCGTGGTACCATCCGCCTGGTCTTCGCTGTACCAACTACCTGATACCTGTCCTAGGAGTGGCCATGCGCGTTCCCATAATCGCGGGCAACTGGAAGATGAACAAGACACCGGCCGAGGCCCGGCAACTGGTCGAGGCCATGAAGGACCGGCTCGCCGCCATCGCTGGCGTGGAGAAGGTGCTCTGCCCGCCGTTTGTTGACCTGGCGAGTGTTTCTGAGCTTGTGGCAGGCACAGATATCGGCGTCGGGGCCCA
>JAAYAV010000355.1 GCA_012719195.1 Anaerolineae bacterium
AACCTAACCCACTCGTGGTTTCAAAGAGCGAAACCACTGCCCCCCCTTCCCTAAGAAGGAAGGGGGGACGGGCCACCGTGAATTCCTAAGGACCAGTCGCGAGGGACCGTTCGCATGCCGCCGGCCATGAAGAGCCTGAGACAACGACTGCACCTACGGCCACTCGCCGACTACGGCCTCATCGCCATCGGCTCCGTCATGGTGGCGGCCGCCGCCGACATGTTCCTGATCCCCAACCGCGTCGTGTCCGGCGGCCTCACCGGCGTCTCCACTGTCCTTTACTACGTTATCGGCACGCCGGTAGGCCTGGTCACCTTCCTGCTCAACGTCCCGCTCTTCCTGGCCAACATCCAGTGGGGCGGCGGCTGGCGCGCCGGGCTGAAGACGGTCTTCGCCGTCACGGTCATGTCCGCCGCTATTGACCTGCTCCAGCCCTACCTTCCCCAGGCCACCGCCGACCCGGTTCTCTACACCGTCTACGGTGGCCTGCTGGACGGGCTCGGCCTGGGCCTGGTCTTCCGGGCCGGCGGCACCACCGGCGGCACGGACATCATCGCCCGCTTGGCGCACCGCTTCTTGGGCATCAAGCTGGGTCACACCCTGCTGGCCGCCAACGTCGTCATCCTCGGCTCGGCCGCCCTCATCTTCGGCCTGGAGCCGGCCATGTACGCCCTGCTGCTGGCCTTCGTCTCCAGCCGCGTCATCGACGTCGTGCAGGAGGGGCTGTCGCAGTCCCGCTCCACCATGATCATCTGCCGCCGCTCCGACGAGGTACGCGGCGCCATCCTGGAGCAGATGGAGCGCGGCGTGACGGTGCTACACGGCGCCGGCGGCTTTACCGGCGAACCGCGCGACGTGCTCGTTTGCGCCGTGCCCCAGATGGAGGTCAGCCGGCTGAAGCGGCTGGTGCAGGAGATAGACCCGGACGCCTTCGTGATCGTGGCGCCCGCCAGCGAGGTGCTTGGCGAGGGCTTCCGCGGCATCGAAGCGCCGTAGCGAGGGACTAACCGCGGAGGACGCAAAGAGCGCGGGGAAGAGGGAAGATTGAGACTGGAAAGCGCCATCAAGCTGTCGCTGGCTATGCAGACGCCCGAAGTGAAGCATGCGGTGCCGGTCGCGCTGCTCAGCGGCACGCTGACAGAGAAGCTGTCCAAGGCCGCCGTCTGGGGCGCTGACGGCGTCGAGATCATGTCGTCGGACCCGGACGCGCTCGATGTGCCGGCGCTGAAGCGGTCCCTCGCCGACGCTCGACTGGCGGCGGCCGCCGTCGGCACGGGCGCCGTCGCCGGATCCACCGGTCTGACCCTGCTGCACGCCGACGCCGAAGTACGTCGCCAGGCGCGAATGCGCCTCTACCGCCTCATTCAGTTCGCCGATCAGGTGGGCGCACCGGTGGTGACCATCGGGGCCTTCCGCGGCCGGGCCGCCTGGATGGGCGAGGGCGCCGAGGGCGAACTGGCGGACGGCCTGCGCGCCGCCGCCGAGCTGGCCGCCGGCTACGGGCTACGCCTGGCGCTCGAGCCGGTGAACCGCTACGAGGTGGACCTCATCCACACCGTGGACGAGGGGCTGGACTTCCTGCGCCGGGTGGGCCACGATTCGCTCGGCCTGCTCATCGACACTTTCCACGCCAACATCGAGGAGAGCGACCGGCTCGACCCATACCGGCGAGTGCTGGAGGCCGGCCGCCTCTTCCACGTCCACCTGGGCGACAACAACCGGCTCGCCCCTGGGTGGGGTGTGATTGACTTCCGCGCCATCGTCGCCTGCCTGCGGCGGGGCGGCTACCAGGGCTATCTATCGGCCGAGCTGCTGCCCCGGCCCGATCCGGACGCGGCGGCGCAGCAGACCCTCCGGCACATGCGGGAAGCTATGGGTGAAGAGTGACTCGTGACACGTGACGGGAGAGAAGGGAGGTGAGCGAATGAGGTGGGTGCAGGTGCTGGCTGCCGATCAGCTGAGTCCGGGGGACCGCGAAGTGGTGGAGGTGGAGGAGAGGGAGATCGTCTTGGCCAACGAGCGGGGGACGCTCTATGCCTTTGACTCCCGCTGCCCCCACATGGGCGCGTCCCTCGAGGACGCCGCCATCGACGCCCAGGGAGTGCTGACCTGCCCGCGCCACCGCAGCCGCTTCCGCCTGGACACGGGCGAGGTGGTGGACTGGGCCCCGTGGCCGCCGGTGGTGGGGGCGGTGTTGGG
>JAAYAV010000356.1 GCA_012719195.1 Anaerolineae bacterium
TCTGTCTGCCTGCCCTGGGCTTCGCCGGGATCCGATCTCGGCCTGGAGCTTTCGACCTATAGGGAACTGCGCTCCGTTCTGAATGGCCACGACTACTGGATCAGTCGGTCATTGCCAGCATAATGGGCTGCCGATGCTACGGCGTCAAGCGAGATGAGGGATACCGTAACTTTTTGTTTCAGTAGACCGTATCACCAATGCCCATTTGGCGAGCGTGGCTGCTACACATCGTGGTGACTGGGCCAACGCCGGCACCGCTCGGGCGATCCGAGCTGGTACGACGGATGCCATGGTGGGGACACGGAGACGCTTCTCGACCGGCGAGGACTGTTGGCGGATGGACATCTCGTTTCCATTGACTCCCACCACCATCCCCGCTACATTCCTCCGACCACGACACGGAGTAACGCCATGCACAAGGGTCTCATGTTCGCGCGGAGCTTCGGCGGTTTCCATCCCGCCGACGCCGCCTACCAGGTCGTCTCCACCGAGCTCGCCCGCCGCGGCATCGCCACTCTCGAGCGCGGCACCGAGATGGACGCCTTCACCAGCCTCTCCCGTTACGAACTCCTGGTTATCTATGCCGACCGAGGCGAGATGACCGACGACCAGGCGCAGTCGCTGACGGCCTGGGTGGAAGGGGGCGGCGCGCTGGTGATCCTGCACGGGGGCATGGCCGCCTTCGGCGATAACACCATCTACCACGACCTGGTCGGGGCCGACTTCACCGGCCACCCGCCGCGCATGCCCTTCACCGTGCGTACCGTGGACGGGGAGCACCAGATCACCCGTCGGGCGCCGGAGTCCTTCGTCACCGAGGACGAGCTCTACACGGTGGCGCCGCGGGGCGACTTCCACACGCTCCTGGAGGCCACCTACCTGAGCCAGGCCGTGCCCATCTCCTGGGTCAGGAGCGTGGGGAAGGGTAGGGTGTTCTACCTGGGCCTCGGTCACGACGCCTCCGCCATGACCAACCGCCACTTCCTGGACCTGACCTGCCACGGGACGCGGTGGGCCCTGGGACAGCAACCCCGGCCGGATGTGCGCCTGGGGCTGGTTGGCTACGGGAGCGCCTTCGGCATGAGCCACTACCACGGCACCCTGGCGGGCGCCACCCCTGGGCTCGAACTGGTCGCGGCCTGCGACCTCAACCCCAAGCAGATGGAACTGGCCGCCCGAGACTGGCCCGGCATCCGCACCTACACCGACACCAACGAGTTTGCCGCCGACCCCGACATCGACCTGGCCTTGGTGATCGTGCCCCACAACGTGCACGCGCCGGTGGCGCACCTGCTGCTGGATGCAGGGAAGCACGTCATGACCGAGAAGCCCTTCACCATCACCGGCGCTGAGGCGGCCGGCCTCATCGACAAGGCCGAGGCCAAGCACCTCACCCTCACCGTGTTCCAGAACCGCCGCTGGGACCGCGACTACCTGACGCTTCGGCAGGCGGTGGACTCGGGCGAGATCGGCCAGCCCTACCTCTACGAGCTCTTCCTCGCCGGCTATGGCCACCCCACTCACTGGTGGCGCTCCGTCACGGCCGTTTCCGGCGGCCTCATGCACGACTGGGGCGCTCACGGAGTCGACTGGGGCCTGAACCTCTTCCCCGACGACGTCACAGCCGTATCGGCGTGGACGCAGAAGCGGCGCTGGCACGACGTAGACGTGGCCGACGCCGCCAAGCTTGTGGCGCGCTTCCAGGGCGGGCAGTTGCTTGACATCGAGTTCGGCTCGCTATCGGCGTCGCGCAAGGCCTACATGCGCGTGCTGGGCAGCGAGGGAGCCATCGAGGTGCGGCCGCCGCATCGGGACTTGAGTGGAAGCCTCCTCGTCTACCACACGGGCGACCACGGTGTTTCCGAGGAACTGCGTCCCTACCGGCCCAAGGGCAAGGGGCCGTACTCCTGGTCGGAGTGGAGCGAGGTGGAAGTGCTGTACCGGCGCCTGGCCGACCACCTCATCCTGGGAGACCCAGTACCGGTAACTCCGCAATCGGCGGCCCGCGTCATCGGCGTGATCGAGGCAGCCAACCTGTCCGCCCAGTCCGGCCAGCCGGAGAAGCCGACCTACTGGTAGGGCCCGCCCGCCAGTGGATGCGAGAGAGGTAGGTGGTGGTCCATGACTCCGCGTGAACGCATGCTTGTAGCCATGACGGGCGGCAAGCCGGACCGGGTTCCGGCCACGCCGGACATCTCCAACATGGTGCCCTGCCGCTTAACCGGCGAGCCCTTCTGGGAGGTGTACTACTTCCGGCAGCCGCCCCTATGGCAAGCCTACATCGAGGCGGTCCGGTACTTCGGCATCGACGGCTGGTTCACCTACGGCGACATGCAGTACCAGTATCCGGGCGAGCGCTATCAGGCCATCGAGGACATGCGCAAGACTGAGGACCGCTGGGTAGTGACGACCCGCGGCCTGACGGATCGCCTGCCCTGGCACTCA
>JAAYAV010000357.1 GCA_012719195.1 Anaerolineae bacterium
GTGCGTCAGGATCATCACTCGCATGGACACGGTGGTCTCGGCCCCGATGGTGACGCGGTCGCACAGATCCAACAAGACCTCCTTACCCAAGTGACAGCCCGATCCGATGGTCAGATGGGAGAAATCGCCGAGGGCGTGATGTATGACAAGGGGTGGATTGATGTCTGGCTCTTGGCCGATGCTGGCTCCGTACTTGCGGAGCAGCCAGACCGCCTGCTCCGGCCATACCGTCCTCAGGGCCCTGGCAACTACCTGCAGGCCCCACAGGCGCACGCCGATCTCGGTGCGGAGGGCCAGCCAGCCCCACGCCGGCATCGCCGCTGCTCGCGCTACCAGTCCGACCCAGTGTCTCATCCCCGCTCTAGGTGCCGAAACCGCGCACCCCCTCCACCACACGCTCCACGTCCCCGTCGGTCATTCCCGGGTACAGGGGTAGTGTGACGAGCCTCTTCCAGACACGGTCGGCGACGGGCACATCGGCGCGGTAGCCCCGGTACAACGCGAACAAGTGGTTGGGGAGGTAGTGGACACCGGCCGAGACAGACCGGTCCCGCAGGTGGTTGATCAGGTCGTCGCGGCGGTCAAGGCGAACCACATAGAGGTGGTGAGCGCTGTCCGCGTAGGTCTTCTCGATGGGGGTCTCAAGCCAGTCCAGATCGGCGAACCGGTCGTCGTAGTAAGCGGCGATCGCCTTGCGGCGGGCGTTGTTGGCGTCCAGCTTGGCCAGCTGCACCATGCCGATGGCCGCCACGATATCGTTCATGTGGCACTTGAACCCCAACTCCTCCACGTTGTAGTACCAGGAATACTGCCTATCCACCACCGAGCGGTCCCACGTGTCTTTGCTGATGCCGCACCAGCGGAGACGGCGCAGCCGACCGTCGAACTCCTCATTGGAGAAGGTGAGCATTCCTCCATCGCCGGTGGCCAGATTCTTCACCGCGTGGAAGCTGAAGCTCCCCAAGGTGCCGATTGAGCCCAACTTTCGGCCCCGATGCGAGCCGCCACAGCCGTGGGCGGCGTCCTCCAGGACCGGTAGGTTACGGGAGCGGGCCAGCTCCATGATGGCGTCCATGTCGCAGGCATGACCGCCGTAGTGCACCACAACGATGGCCCTCGTGCGGTCAGTGAGGTTCTTCTCGATGGAGCGAGGATCGATGTTGAGGGTGTCTTCCTCGATGTCCGCGAAGACCGGTTCGCCCCCGTTGTACAGGATGGCGTGGTTGGTGGACACGAACGTCATGGGAGTGGTGATAACCTCGCCCCCACGCACGTCCAGCACCCTCAGGCCAAGGTCCAGCGCGGCCGTCGCCGAGTTGAGGGCGACTGCGTGTGGCGTCCCGATGTAGTCGGCGAACCGGCGTTCAAACTCCGCCGTACGTGGCCCCAAGCCGAGCCACCCGCTGGCGAACACCGCTTGCACCGCCTCCAACTCGGCCTCGCCGAACGTCGGACGGAAGATCGGGATCGGCTCGCTCAACGTGACGCCGGCTTGCGGTACTGCCAGGTTACTGGCCATGGTGCTACCTCTCGTCTCACTGGCGCGAGCGCCGGTGCGGGAACTGCCATAAGGGCACACTCAACCGCACCGAGCAGCAGCGGATACACCAGACTGCCCCAGTCCTGTACGAAGCTGGGAGCGACCAGGTTGCTGAGCATGTCACCCAGAAACGCTAGCCCCGTCCCCAGCACAAGCGCCTGCATCAGATCGCTGGAGTTCCCTTGCCAAAGACGCAGGGATCTGGTCAGGAAGCGGTAGGAAAGCCACAGGAACGCCACCAGCCCCACCAGGCCCGTCTTGAGCCACAGCCAAAGGTAGGAGTTGTGGATGTAGCGGGTGAGCGGATCGGTTACGTAGAAGGGAGGCCGGTAGGGCACGGACAACCCTATGCCCAACACCGGGTTCTCGCGCACCAGCGGGACGGCGTATTCCACCTCCCGAAGGCGCCAGTTCAGCGTGTCCGCGTCGGTCAGGAGATCGCCGGAGAGCATGCGGCTCACTCTGGTGCCGTACGCCTCCAGGTACCGACCGAGAAAGCTGCTCTGACCGTTCGTCTCCAGCCACAACACGGCACCGATGATGGCCAGCAACAGAATGCCCGGGACCATCAACCGCGACAGGTGCCGCCCGCGGAGGATGATCACTCCCACGAGAAGACCCACCGCCGCCGCTATGAGCGTGTTGCGGCTCAGCCCCATGGCCAGCGCCACGGCCAATAGGCCGCCGGCAGATACGATCGGCAACAGTCTGGTCTCCGCCCCGGCAAGCAGCAGGTAGCACGTCACGACGATGAGGCTATGGAACAACAGGCTTCCACCGGGGTGGAACATGCGGATGACGCCCTCGTCGGTGCGTAGTATAGAGGCGGACACGAACGGGATGGCCACTCCCAGGCCTTGCACCACGATGGTGAGCGCCACCAGCAGGGCAATGGCGAAGCCACCAATGACCAGGCGACGCAACTGCTCCGGCCGTCGAACCATGTTGGTGACCAAGAAGAAGGCCACGTAGTAGAGAAGGAAGTGGGCCTCGTAGGTCGTGTCTGCCAGCGGCACGCCGCGCGTTAGGGAAGCGGTCAGCATGCCCGATACAGTTGCCCCCAGGAACAGCAGCAGCGGCAGGTCGAGAGGCGTCGAGCGCCATCTCCAGCCATCGCGCAGCAGGAGCCGCAGCAGCAACACGGCCAGCAAGGGCATGAACAGCAGGTCGGTGACGTAAACGTTCACCACCGCCAACCGCACCGACAGGTTAAGGTCGCCGGGAATGAGCGAGGCGGCGAACGCCAGGAGGAGCAGTAGCACCGCTTCGGCGCGAGAGACCGTCACCCACACCAGGGCCGCCGCGCCAATGCCCGCGAGCGGTAGCACGGCGCCCCGCTCCAGTAGAAGGACTCCCAGAAACAGCCCGGCCAGCAGCGCCGCCGCCAGAGGCCAAGCCGCCCGGATGCTCCTCACCCCGCCACCAGCGACGGCGTCCGAAGCTGGCGCAGCACCCGGGCCGGATTACCCGCCACCACCGAGTACGGGGCCACGTCGTGCGTCACGACGCTGCCCGCGCCCACCAGCGCCCCCTCGCCGATCGTCACGCCCGGCAGTACGGTCACGTTGCTACCGATGGACGCCCGGCGCCCAACCAAGGTCGGCAGGCACTCCCAATCCTGCGCCGTCTTCATCTCGCCCTCGTCCGTCACCGACGCGGGGTAGCGGTCGTTGAGGAACATCACCCCGTGCCCGATGAAGGCCTCGTCCTCGATGGTCACACCGGTGCAGATGAAGGTATGGCTGGAGATCTTCACGCGCTTGCCGATCCTTACGCCCGCCTGGATCTCCACGAATGTGCCGATCTTGCACTCGTCGCCGATCTCGCAACCGTAGAGGTTCACGAAGGCGAAAATCCGCACATCTCGCCCCAGCCGCACGTCCGGAGCGATGCGCATGTAGTCGCCATTCACCATCGAACCACCTCCCGGCCGCCACCATTCACTAGGGACGCTTGCGCCGCCTCCAGGACTCGCACCACCTGGGCGCCCACCCGACCACTGCTCCGCGGCTCGGCACCACTGCGGATGCAGTCCACGAAGTGCCGGCATTCCGCCTTCAGTGGCTCTTCCCACTCCACCGGATAGGGCACGCCATCGCCCCAGCGATAGGAAACGCGGAACTCTGCCTCCGTGTCCGAGTGCGGCGGGACCTCGGCCCCCTTGTCGTAGATCATCACCTTGGCGTCGGTGGCCACGTCGTCGTACACCAGCATCCGTTTGCTGCCCACGATGGTGTAGAGGCGCTCCTTGCGCGGGTCCAACCAACTCACGCGCACGTCGGCTAGCACTCCACTGGGGAAGTAAAGGGTGAGGTACACCACGTCATGGACGTTATCCTCACGCTGCACGTAGGCGGCACCTCGGGCGCTGGCCGACACGGGCGCCATCCCCAGCACGTACATCAGGATGGAGATGTCGTGCGGCGCCAGGTCCCAGGCCACGTTTATGTCGCGCTGGAACAGGCCCAGGTTCACCCGGCTCCCATTGACGTAGTAGATCTCGCCCAAGTCTCCGCGGGACACGATCTCCTTCACCGCGGCCACCGCCGGGTTGTAGACGAAGGTGTGCCCAACCATGAGCACCCGGTCGCACTCCTCCGCGGTGGCGACTAGTTCGTCGGCCTCGGCGGCGCACAGCGCCATCGGCTTCTCCACCAGCACATGCTTCCCTGCCCGCAGCGCCTGCGTCGCCAGGCGATGGTGAGTGCGCGGTGGGGTGGCGATGCAGACCGCCTCCACGTCGGAGTCCAGGACGGCACTGAAGTCCTTCTGGCACCGGGCCTCCGGGTAGAGTTCCGCCACGTGCGCCAGTCGGGAATCGTCGAGATCACAGCAGACGGCCAGCTGAGTGTCGGGCAGTTCGTGGAAGTTCCGCGCTAACTTCGGCCCCCAGTAACCAAGCCCCACCACTCCAACTCTAGTCATGGCTCCCTCCCCATGTAGGTCCCCACTCGTAGCGGCTCCCATTGCCTAACCGGCCCCTCTGCCGGAGATGATTGCCCAGGGAGTGAGTAGAATGATCTTGAGATCGAGCCAGAGGGAGCGGTTGTCGACGTAGTAGATGTCCATGCGCACGGCCTCATCGAAGACGACCTGGTTGCGCCCGAACACCTGCCACCATCCGGTCAGGCCCGGCACTGCCAGCAGGCGACGACGATGCCAGTCCTGGTACATCTCCACCTCGTACGGGACGGCCGGACGAGGCCCCACGATACTCATCTCTCCCCGCACGACGTTTATCAGCTGGGGCAGCTCATCGAGGCTCGTGCGGCGAAGAACGTGGCCCACTCTAGTGACCCGAGGGTCGCGCTGCAGTTTGTAGGTGCCGCCGGGAGCAGGAGTGCTCTGCTGGCCCTGGATGAGCCGGGCCATGTGCGCCCGGTGGAGGGCAGAGTCGGCCCGATTCCGCATGGAGCGGAACTTGTAGCAGCCGAAGCGCGTCACCGCGCCGGTACTTGGGTCGTAGCCCACGCGTTCCTGAATGAAGAACACCGGGCCTTCCGAATCCAGCTTGATGAGAACGGCAACCACAGCGAAGAGCGGGGCCAGTGTCACCAGAGCCAGCAGCGCGATGGCCAGGTCTATGGCCCGCTTGGCCACGTAGTACCAGGGACTAGGCGACAGATCTACGGGTACCGCCCAGCTGGTGCCGAAACGCACCCGACTCGTACCGTTAACAGACTCATGCACATCACACCGTCCAGCGTTCACGCTTCCCACGATCTAGCATCAAGTAGGCCATAGAGATCCGCGACCCATCAGCGGCCGTCGCCGGAAGGGGGGTTCCGGTGGCCGTAGTACGAGTAGGACATATTGTCCGCCTCGGCTTTGTTGTAGATGATTCCTATGGTGCGGGCCCCCACCTGCTCCAGGTCTCGCAGGGCCATCCGCACCTGCTTGGTGGTTGCCTGCTCGCTCGCCACCACCAGCAGCACCCCATCCGCCAGCGGAGCCAGGACGCCGGCGTCGGCCGAAGCCAGGAGGGGAGGGCTGTCCCAGATGACGTAGTCGGCCGCGTCCGCCAGCCGCTCAAGCAGTTGGCTCGCCGGCAGACCGCTGAGCAGCTTCAGTGGGTTCGGGGGGGCGGCTCCGGCCGTCAGAGCGCGCACCCCGGGCACACGCGTGTCCTTCAGGTAGGCGGAAAGGCCGGCCGCGCTCGAGGCCACGTCGCTCAGCCCCGGCTCACGGGTCACTCCCATCAGGCTGTGCATCACCGGCCGGCGTAGGTCTCCGTCCACCACGATCACCCGGTTGCCCGCCTGAGCCAGGGCGCCGGCTAGGTTGGCCACGACGGTGGACTTGCCCGCCCCGGGTTCGGGACTGGTCACCAGCAGGGTCCGGGCGCCCGTCGCGGCAGACAGGGCCGTCGCCTTGGTGCCGAGGATGCGAAAGGCCTCTCCCGCTGCCGTCCAGCCGGCACTCTCGCGCAGAATAAACGCATCGTTGCGGATTCCCCGGCGCGGTCGCACCCGAGGGATGGTCCCCAGCACAGGAAGACTGGTGATTCCCTCCAGGTCATCACGGCTGTGGATGACCGGATCGAGGTTCTCGAAGACAAGGCCCAGACCCAAACCGCCGGCAATCCCCACGACCAGCCCCAGGACCAGGTTGAGCATCGTCTTCGGCCTGCTGGGGGAGGTCGGTGTCAGCGCCTCCTCCACCACGGTGAGGCTGTTCGCCCGCAGCGCCTCCTCCAGTCGGGCGGCCTCATACTGAGCTAACAGATTGGCGTAGGTGGACTCCGCCGCCGATATCCGAGTGGACAGGTCCTGCAGCGCCGTGCCCGGCGTACCCTCGGATTCGGCCGACTGAGCCGCCAAGGCGGCCAGCAACTCGCGGTCGGTCTGCAGTCGCTGCTCCACAATCGTTATCTGCTCCAGAAGGATCTCGCGGGCGCTTTTCCCCTGACCGGAGTAGAGCGTCTGGCCTTGCTCCACCAGCACGTTCGCCAGCGTATTGGCGATCGCCGCGGCCAATGCCGGGTCGTGACTCTCCGCGCCGACACGGATGAGCTCGGTGTTGAGGATCGCTTCCGCACCTACCATGGTGCTGAGGTCCCAGGGCGTCAGCTCAAGCTGAAGCCGCTCAACCACTCCCTCCAGCAGTGGGCGGCTCTTAATGAGCATCACGTAGGTCTGGATCAGCCGGTCGGTGTAGCCGAGGTCGGTGTACGAGACGGAGCCGGGATCCGCCTGCGCCACCCGAACCAACGCCGTAGCCGCGTAAACCGGCCGCGTGCGCAGGGTGCCAACGATCGTCACCGTCAGCACGGCCAGAGCCGTGACGATGACGATCCACTTTCTGCGGTTGAGGATTTGCAGATATCTCAGCAGGTTCATCCGCCAGCCTACTCGCCGGAGATCCACGGCGAAGGGATATGAATGAGGCCCAGATCAGGGCCCTGAAGCATGCAGGACGTACCGGCAGTGCGAAGGCAGCCCGGGTTGCCCCAGGCCGGGGGAGTAGAGCGATGGTGACAGTCCGCGGGCCTCCGGGCTCAGTGCCCGGCTTGCACTCGCGGCGTTGATGTGATCGCTCACCCGGAGCAGTGGCTACAACAGGCGAGCTGTTTTTCGCCGCACCAGGCGGCGGCTGGCGCCCCTCCTAGGGGCGCGGCGCGATCGGACGTCCGTGGCCGCGCGTTCGCCGGGCCGGACGGCTCCGGCGCTCCAGACTGGCCGCCGGCACTGTCATGCGACTCGTCCGTCCAAGGAACTCCACCAGGACTCGTGCTCGCTCGGCGGGCTGAAGCGGCCCCTCGAAGATGGCGTCGAGCCCAGCAAGCGGGCCGGAACCAACATGGAGCATCTCGCCACGCTGGAACCAGTTCTCGGTGGACCATCCCTGGGCCTGGAGAGCGGAGACGCGTTCGCGAAGAGCGGCGATCGTCTCGTCCTCGACGACGGCGAGACGATCTCCGACGGTCAGCAATGAACGGAAGCCCGGGATGCGCCTAAGCTCCCGAAGATGCAACCTATCGGTTTCGCAGTGGAGGAAAAGGTAGCCGGGGAAGAGGGGGCTGGGAGCGCGGCGAGTCGGCTGCCTGCTACCAGCGGGCAGGAGCGGCAGGTATGTCTCTACCTGCCAGCCTTGGCCTTCGGCGGCCAGCAGGGCGGCGACTCTCGCCTCCGCCCGCGGCATACTATGGATAACAAACCAACGCAGCGCCATCTGGAGA
>JAAYAV010000358.1 GCA_012719195.1 Anaerolineae bacterium
CGCCCACGACCAGCAGGAACTGGACACCGCTGCGGCGGGCGTGCACCTGTTCGTGGAGAAGCCCATTGCCGTGACGATGGAGAAGGCGCGCGAGATAGACGCAGCCGTCAAGCGCGCCGGCATCATCGCTGCCGTCGGCTACAACTGGCGCTGGCTGGACATCACCGACCGGACGGTTGCCCTCCTCCAAGACCGCCCCATCGCCCTGGCGCTGGGATACTGGCTGGGCGGCATGCCGGGCGTGTCGTGGTGGCGGCGAAAGGACCAATCCGGCGGTCAGATCGTCGAGCAGACCACTCACATCTTCGACCTGGCGCGCTATCTCCTGGGCGAGGTTGAGACGGTCTACGCCGCCGGCTACCAGGGCCTGATGACAGATGTGCCCGACTACAGCACCGAGGACGCCAGCTCGGTCACCCTCAAGTTCGCCTCGGGCACCGTGGCCGTCATCAACTCCACCGACGTACTGCCTACCGGTGCCGGTAAGGTGGGCATGGATCTCATGGGGCGTGACTTCCGCCTCGTCCACGACAACCGCACCCTCACCGTCTACGGCAAGGGAGAGCGCACCACCTACGACGCCCAGATAGACCCCTACCTGCTCGAGGATCAGACCTTCGTCGCCGCGGTGGCCTCCGGAGACGCTTCCGCCTTGCGCTCCACCTACAGCGACGCCGTCAAGACGCACCTCGTGACCATGGCCGCCAACCGGTCGCTGGAGACGGGGCAGGTGGAGAAAGTGGCCGCCTACTAGGGCCGCTGCTATCGAAGACGGGGGACGCGCACCGATGCCCAAGCCCAAGAAGACCGTAGCCATGCGCCAGCTAGACAACCTGCGCGTCCCCTACGAGGCCACTTGGCACCCGCCCACCTACGATGCCGAGTCGGCCGCGCTGGAGAGCGGCATCCCCCTCGCTCAGATCGTCAAGTCTCTCCTCGTGCAGTTGCCCGGCCGTCGCTACGTGCTCGCCTTGGTGCCGGGAGACCGCAAGCTCAGCCTACACAAGCTGGGGACAGCGTTGGGACAGAAGGGACTGGAGATGGCGCCCCACGACGAGGTCGCGACCATCACCGGCTACGAGCCCGGCTCGGTCAGTCCCCTGGGACTGAAGCGCAAGCTTTCCATCGTAGTGGACGATACCGTACTGGCCCTGGAGAGGGCCAGCATCAGCGGGGGGAGGCACGAGGCCGGCATCACCCTGGCGCCGGCCGACCTGGTCCGCGCGACGGGCGCCAAAGTGGCCGACATTACGCAGTGACGCGTGATGCGTGACTCGTGAACTGCGGGCGGCTAGGACGGCGCTCTCTGGTCACGCTTCACGAGTCACGTGTCACTTCTCATCCCACCATGCGCCGCGCCTCGAGGACGTTAGGCAGGTGTTCCAGCCGGGCCAGGGTGCGGCTCAGCTGGGCAATGTTGCGGATCTCCAACGTGGCCGTGATGGTGGCCATGTTCTCCTTGCGCTGGGTGCTCACGTTGGCGGCGCTCATGTTGATGTCCTCATCCGCCACAATGGCCGTTATGTCGCGCAGCAGCCCGCCGCGGTCCCAGGCGCGGATCTGCACCGACACCGGGTAGCGGCTTCGCGACTCGTCGCGGCCCCATTCCACCTCGATCATCCTCTCCGGCTCGTTGCTGTTGAGGATGTTGGGACAGTCCCGCCGGTGCACGGATACGCCCCGCCCCCGCGTGACGTAGCCGACGATTTCGTCTCCGGGCGCCGGCCGGCAGCACTTGGACAGGCTCGTGAGAGTTGCGCCCACACCCCGCACCAACACCTCTGAGGTCGCTTCCGGGATACGCACATCGGTCGGGAGCTCCTCAACGATGGGCTTCTCTTCCGCCTCGAGCAGCCGCGTCGCCACCTGGGCCGTGTTCAGGTCACCGTACCCCACAGCGGCGTGGAGGTCCTCGACCGTCTCGTAGCCCAGCGTCGTCGCTACTTGATCCAGGCTGCCCTGGTACCCGAGCCGTTTGAGTTCCCGCTCCAGCATCTCCCGGCCGAGAGTGATGTTCTGCTCCCGGTCCTGGCGCCGGAACCAGGTGCGGATCTTCTGGCGGGCGCGGGCCGTGCGCACGTAGCCCAGGTCGATGTTGAGCCAGTCACGACTGGGGCCGCCCCGCTTAGCCGTGAGGATCTCCACTTGGTCGCCGTTCTTCAGGACGGTGTCCAGTCCCACCAGATGACCATTCACCTTGGCCCCGCGGCAGCGGTGCCCCACGTCGGTGTGCACGTGGTAGGCGAAGTCAATGGGCGTGGCGCCGGCCGGCAGGTCGATGATGTCTCCCTTGGGGGTGAACACGTAGAGCCGGTCACGGAAGACGTCGGTCTTCAAGCTGTCCAGGAAGTCGCCGGCATCAGTGACGTCCAGGCGCCAGTCCAGCAACTGCCGCAGCCAGGCGATCTTATTCTCGAACACAACGTCGTGACGGGTGCCGGGTTCCTTGTAGCGCCAGTGGGCGGCGATGCCGTACTCGGCGGTGCGGTGCATCTCCCAAGTGCGAATCTGTACTTCGAGCGGCCGACCGCCGGGCCCGACCACGGCGCTGTGCAATGACTGGTACATGTTGTCTTTGGGATTGGCGATGAAGTCGTCGAAGGTGCCGTGGATGGGCCGCCAGAGAGAGTGAACCACCCCCAGGGCGGCGTAGCACTCGGAGACGGTGTTCACGATGATGCGCACGCCGCGAAGGTCATAGACATGGTCAAAGTCCAGATCCTTGCGCTGCATCTTCTTGTAGATGCTGTAGATGTGCTTGGCCCGCCCAGTAACGTCGGCCTCGATGCGCATCTCCTTGAGCCGCTGCCGAAGCTGGGCCACGATCTGCTGCACTTCCGCGTCACGGTCGCGCCGGCGTTCCTCCAGCTTGCGCGCCAGTTCCCGGTAGCCCTCCGGGTCCAGGTGCCGCAGCGAGAGGTCTTCCAGTTCCCACTTCATCTGCCAGATGCCGAGGCGGTTGGCCAGCGGGGCGAAGATCTCCAGCGTTTCGCGGGCGGTGCGAGCGCGCTTCTCTTCCGGCATGGCGCCCAGAGTGCGCATGTTGTGCAGCCGGTCGGCCAACTTCATGAGGACCACGCGCACGTCCTCGGCCATGGCCAGCACCATCTTGCGTAGGCTCTCGGCGCGCGAGTCTGCCTGCGCCCGGCTGTCCTGCGGACGCACCTGCAGCTCGATATGGCTCAGCTTGGTCACGCCGTCGACAAGGTTGGCGACTTCGTCGCCGAACTCCTGCCGCACCTCGTTCAGCGTAACGCCGGTATCCTCGACCACGTCGTGCAGCAAGCCGGCCATGATCGTGCGCGTGTCCAGCCTAAGGTCGGCAAGGGTCTCGGCCACAGCCACCGGGTGGACGACGTAGGGCTCGCCGCCGGCACGGACCTGGCTGCGATGGGCGTTCGCGGCAAACGCATATGCCCGCGCAACCGCGGGCAGCTCGGACTCCGGAATCTTGTCCCGCAATGAAAGCGGTAGCTCAAGCAGCTCGGGCGTCCTGGTTTCGACGACCATTCACATCCTTTGGCGGAGGGCAGGGCTGCGGCAAGAAGTGCCCTCAACATGGTCCATTATAGTGCTGTCTGCCGATCGGCGGCAATGGACGCCGGCATCCTGCAGTCGCACGCCTCCCGAGACTCTGCTATCCCGGCCCGTCTTAGCCCCAGTTCCAGGAGGTGCGGCGTGCTTCCGCACGTGTTAATCCACAACCTTGTGAGCCTCGACGGTCGCATCACCGGCTATCCCTCCGATCCGGCCCTCTACTACCAACGGGCCGCGCGCTGGCAGGCCGATGCCCACCTCACCGGCGCCGATACGCTGCTTTCCTCGCCGGGGAGTGATCACCCCGACGGGGACGGCGACAGCCTACCGGTGGCGCCTATGTCCGACGACGGCCGCGCGCTGTTGGTCGTCACCGATAGTCGCGGCCGCTTCCGGCAGTGGCGGCAACTGCGGGCGCTCCCCCATTGGGGCCAGCAGGTCACGCTCGTATCCGACGCCACCCCTAAGGAGTACCTTGCCTACCTCTAGCTCTCCGGC
>JAAYAV010000004.1 GCA_012719195.1 Anaerolineae bacterium
CTCTGCTCATCGCCGATATCGGCGTAGATGCCCTCGAAGACCGTTAGGACCGTTCCTTCGGCAGCAGGCACGTGCATACCGGCCTGCGCCATCAGGCAGAGCAGGCCGGTGGTCTTGAGGGCCACCGTCTTGCCGCCCGTATTCGGCCCGGTGACGACTATGGCGAAGTAGCCCTGGGGCCCCTGGCGCAAGACCACGTCAATAGGCACCACTGTCTCGGCGGGCAGGAGCGGGTGGCGCGCCTGTACCATCTTGAGCCGCGCCCCGGAGTGGTAGATGCCACGTTGCTCGTCCAGCACCTGCCGCGGCCCAAAGCCGACCAGTGACGGTTCCACCGCCCGCAGTTCATCGGCGTAACGGGCGCGCGCGAAGATCAGATCGAACTCCGCCAAGACCGAGACCGTCCGCTCGATCAGGCTGGACTCCTTGGCCACCAACGAGGTCAGACCGTCCAGAACCTTGAAGACCTCGCGCTCCTCGCGGATCTGGGCCTCGCGCAGGGCGTTGTTCAGTTCCACTGTCGCCAGAGGCTCGATGAACAGAGTGGCGCCGCTAGCGGACTGGTCGTGCACGACGCCCGGAATCCGGCTGCGGTACTCGGCGCGCAGGGGGACAACGTAGCGGCCGTTGCGCTGCGTGACGATGGCGTCCTGCAGATAGGTGAGGTTGTTATCATCACCCACCAGGCGATCCAGCCGCGACAGCAGGCGATCACGGGCGATGCCGAGGTCGGAGCGGGCGCGCGAAAGCTCGGGGCTGGCCGAGTCGGCCACTTCGGCCTTGGGGGTGATGCACCGCCGCACCTCGTCCACCACCGGGCGGCAAGCCTCGATGCGGGCCGCCAATCCGGCCAACAGAGGAAACTGCCCGGCACTGTGCGACAGGGTGCGGTAGATGGGCTGCCCGGCCATGAGGGTGCTCTGAACGTCCAGCAGCTCGGTGGGGATGAGCCGCATGCCGCGCCGCGCCTTCTCCAGCAGCGGACGTACGTCGTGCGCCCCACCCAGCGAGACATCGGCCTTGGCCGCCAGGATCGCCCTCGCCTCAGAAGTCTCCATCTGCCGGCGCGACGCCTCGGCCAGATCGGAGGCGACGTCCAACTGCAGGCACAACTCCCGGCCCGCGGAGAAGGCCGCTTGGCGCGCCAAGCGCTCCAGAACCTTATGGTATTCGAGAACGTTCAGGTGCTTTTCTTGCATGACCTCACCAGCCGGATATTGTAGCATGTCCGCTGCCCGCCGAGCACACCGGTGACGAGGCGGCAGGCCCATCTCGCCGGCAAGGTGGGTCGAGACGGGCCCTCCATGGAGAGCGCCGTTCAGGGTTCGGTTCTGCAGAGCCGCCGGAAGTCTGCAACTCCCCGCCGGCCGCTCGGCACCCTGTCAGCGAATCCTGCGGACTCGCGAGAGGCGTGTCCGCGTGCGCGGATGGATGAGAGAACTGCGCGTCCACCGAGTCCGCGCAGGCGGACCCCGGCCGATAGGCCCACCAGCGCCGACTTCAGTCGCGGGCTCTCCATCGCTCCCCTGGGCAGCCGGCCCGCCGGCCCGCCCGTGCTTCGGGTTGCTCCACCCTCATCCGCATGCTATATTCGCGTGTCACAGATCGCGTAGAGAGAGTGTCCCTACACTTTCCGCTTCCGGTATCGTCCGGGAGCAACCCCAGGGAAAGGAGCATCGATGGCCGAGTATGAGCTGACGTACGTGATTCAGCCCGATGTCGACGACGAGAAGTTGGCCGACATCCAGGACCGCATCGCCGAGTTTGTGTCCGGCGCCGGCGGCCAGGTAACCCGCACGCTGGATTGGGGGCGCCGCCGTCTGGCCTACCCCATCAAGCGTCAGACCGCCGGCGTCTACGTGACTCACCGGCTGGAACTCCCCGCGGAAGCAGTGGACGAACTGCAGCGGTCGCTGCGCTTCAACGAGGACGTGCTACGGTACCTCGTCCTCACCACCGACGACGTTCCCGCGCCCCCGCCTCCCGCAGCCCCTGCGCCCGAGCCGGAGCCGGCGGAGACCGAGACCACGCCCGAGGCCCAGCCCGAAGCCGAGGCTGAGGAAGAGGTTGAGGCCGAAGGCCAAACTGAAGCCGACGCCGGGGACGAGGTCGAGGCTGAGGCTGAGGCCGCCGACGAACCGACGCAGGAGTAGCCTCGCGGCGTTGCTGCCGAGGAGACGAGCATGTTGGGCCTGAATCGAGTCACCCTGATGGGTGAGGTGACGGAGAAACCGGAGTTGCGGTATACGCCCGAAGGTACGGCTGTGGTCGCCTTCGCCGTCGCCGTTTCTCGCGCCTGCGTCGCCCCCCATGCTCGGGCCCACAAAGAGGTTGATTGGTTCAATGTGGTGGCCTGGCGCGAGTTGGCCGAGCAGTGCGCCGAGGAGTTCGAGGCGGGCACACTCATCTACCTCGAAGGACGCCTGCGCAACCACGTCTGGCGAGATGCCCTGGGCCGCCAAGTCGTCCGCACGGAGATCATCGCCGAGCGGAGCACGGTCCTCGGGCAGGACCCACCGGAGTTCGATAGCCGTGACGACAGTGAATGTCACTGGAGGGACTAGAGTTGGCTGAAGATAACAGCGGCCGAAGCGAGAGCAGAGATTCGGGTCGTGACGAAAGAGGTTCTGGGGATCGACGTGGTGGTGGGCGCCCTCAACGGCGCTTCTTCCCGCGGCGGCGGGTGTGCGCCTTCTGTGTCGACAAGGTCAAGCAGATCGACTACAAGGACGTCAACACCCTGCAACGATACGTCACCGACCAGGGCAAGATCCGGGGCCGTCGCCAAACGGGGACCTGCGCCCGGCACCAGCACCAGCTGGCACGCGCCATTAAGCGCGCCCGGCACCTGGCCCTGCTCCCTTACGCCTACGCCCAGCACTTCTCTTCGTAAGCGCCGGGCCGAAATAGCCTGAGATCGCGGGGCACGGGCTGCTAGCCTGTGCCCTGTTTTCGCCTGAGGGAGATCATGAGCAAGAAGCGGACAACCCCGGCACGACGCATCCACGCCGTCTCTCCCGAGCAGCTCAAACGCACCAAGCGGATCCGGATCGGCCTCGGTGTGCTGGCCGGCCTGGTCGTCCTCATCCTGGCGGTGGGCATCTTCCGGACGCTGGTGATCGTGCCGAACACGCCGGTGGCGGTGGTGCACGGCACCAAGATCACCACCACTGCTTACCAGGCGCGCACCCGCTACCAGAGCCTCAACTTGGCCGGGCAGGCGGATGCCATGCGCAGCCAGCTGTTGACCCTGGATCCGGACGACGAGAGCACGCCACTCCTGCAGCAGATCTACCAGCAGCAACTGCAGAGCCTGCAGTCAGCAGCGGCCACCCTCCCCACCCAAGTCCTCGAGGCGATGATCGAGGAGGAGCTCATCCGTCAGGAAGCGGCCCGCCGCGGCCTAACTGTGTCCGACGAGGAGCTGGAGGAGCAGGTCGGCGAGTGGTTCGGGTATGACCCTAACCCCGATCCGACAGCGCGCCCATCGCCGACTGCTTCGAGCGTCGCCGAGACGCCCACTGCTGCCGCCACCACAACCGGCGAGGCAACTGCCGCCGCAACCAGCACGACAGAGCCCATCGCGACCACGGCCGCGGCTACGGCTGCGACGACGGAGACGGCGTCGCCCACGAGCACCACGACCGGAACGGCGACTGCCGCCGCAACTACCTCCGCAGAGCCCACCGCGGCCACTACGACCACGGCCGCGCCCTCTACGACGACCACGGCAGCCCCCACCTCGGCGGCTACGACCACCGCGACCGCGGCGGCAACCGCCACCGGCGAAGGCACCGCTGAGGCCACCGCCTCACCGGAAGCCTCGCCCACCGAGCCGGGCACTCCGGAGCCCACCGCCACGCCGCTGCCTACGCCCACGCCCATGACACTGGAGTCGTACCAGACCGTCCGCGCCGACTACCTGAAGTACATTCAGGAGATGACCGGCTTCACCGAGGCCGACTTCCTGGCCATGATGCGGACCTCCGTTCTGCAGGAGAAGCTCCAGGAGGCGTTCGCCGCCGAAGTGCCCCTGAGCGCGCCCCAGGTGAACCTGCGCCAGATCCTGGTCTACAGCCAGGAGGAGATCGACAGCATCAACGAGAGGCTGGAGGCCGGCGAGGAGTTCGGGGCCCTGGCCCAAGAGCTGTCTCAGGACACCGTGAGCAAGGAGGCTGGGGGGGAGTTGGGCTGGATGGCGCTTACCTCGACCACCCTACCGCAAACGGTCGTGGAGCAAGCCTTCGCCATGGAGCCCGGCCAGCGGGAAGTCGTCTCCTCGTACCTCGGCCTGCACCTGATCGAAGTGCTGGAGAAGGCCGACGACCGGCCCCTGGACCAGGAGACCATCGAGGCTGCCAAGCGGTCCGCCCTGGAAACGTGGATCAGCACCGCCGCCCAGGACGAAGGCATCGAACGTCATTGGTCCCAGGACAAGGTGCCCGAGGGGCTGCCCGCGTCCTACTAGGCTTCCCCCTACACTGCACGCCGAGGGCCGGCCGCCGAGATCCAGGCGCCGGCCCTCAGTCCGTTACCCTTACGGTAACCGGCAGCGTCACCGCCCGCTCCGGCAGAGGCTCGCTCCCCCGCCTAACCACCTCCGGCCGCTCCAGGGTGTCAGGATCGCGCAGCCCCACCACCAGATGGTACTCGCCCGGGGGCGCAGACGCCGGCACCGAGAGCGTCAACTCGTCGGCGATGTTGTGCTGAGACAGCCACAGGTCGGTCGGGTAGGTCCCGTCCACCGGCCAGCCCTCCCATTGCGCGACGATGTTTCCGTCGCCATTGACCAGATGGACAAACCGCTTGAGGCGGCGCGCCACTGTCTCTTCGGCGCGCCAGAACAGCGCCAGCGTGGTAGTCTCGCCGGCGGACAGACTGGCGCGGGAGAGGTCAAACCCCAGGAGCGTGGCCTGCTCCCCGAAGCGGTACCAGTCCCTCCCGGGGAAGCGCTTCACGTCAAGCGGGAAGTGGTAGAGGACCTGAATGTCCTGGAGGTAGACGGAACTCTCGCCCTCACCGGTGGTCAGGGCTTGGCCCGAGGCCTGGTCATAGAGCCCAACGCGAACCTGGTAGCGCGCCGCCGGGAGATCCCCGGGCAGGATGGGCCGCTGCCGGTCCTGGACGTAGAGCGACGGGTCCCAGGCGCTGGCGGGTAGGCCGCCCGGGGTGGCCGTCTCCGTTCGCCAGACAACGCGCCCGTCCGCCGGCGTCACCAACTGCACGAAGGCGCGGTAGTCGGCCGTCAGCTGTTCCAGCGGCTGCCAGTATAGGGTCAGCCCCAGCGATTCGCCTTGCGGCGGCAAGTTTCGCAACAGGTCGTAGCCCAGCAAGGCCACCTTACCGCCCAGGACATCGGCACGGGCATGCTGCGCCCGAGCGACGGCCCCCGGAGGAGATGACTCGCGGAACCACGTGGTCCGGGGGGCGATGTACACCAACTGGGCCCAGACCACGATGCCCAGCGCAAGCGTCGGCAGGCGCAGATCCACCACGGTGAGGCCGCCAGCAGAGCCTCGCACCCGCAGCGTGCGCTGCCGGCCACCCACCGATAGCCCGACCAGCAGCAGGCCCGCCCCCGTCAGGCTCAGCCAGGTTCCCCAGCGGCCCGTCCGTGATCGAGTCAGACGCAGCTCGATCTCCTGGTCGCCCCCGTCTGCCAGCGCCACTCGAGCCAGTCCCGTCTCTGGGTCGGCCAGAAGGGGCTGCATCCGCTCGGAGACACCCGCCGAGATGTCCGGGGAGTGACGCAGAGGCAGCAGCACCGCTGCATCGCCCTCGCCGCGGACGAGCACCCGCAACCAGTCGGAACCGGTCGCCAGTAGCTGCATGCGGCCCACGAGTAGGCTGCCTCCCGCGTCGGCAGCGGCGCCTGAGACCGGCACCCTCAGCGGCCAGGCGGAGATGCTGGCCTCCGGGCCCGGAGCGGGCACAGTAAGCGCAGCCGGCAGCGTCACGCCACCGGGCTCAGGATGGGGCGGGCGGGGGAACAGGTAGGGGCCGGCGCCGACCACAAGTGCCGCCAGCGTGAGCGCCAGGGCCACCCGGCCGGCGTCGACACGCCAGGTGGACCACGCCTCCAGCCCGGCACCCACGAGCAACGCCACCGCCAGGGCCGCCGGACCCAGGAGCGCGTAGGGGTTGGGCGTCAGGATATGCGGCAGGCCGGCCCATAGGGGCGCGGCCTGGGGCAGCACCAGCAGGGAGTACCCGACGGCGGTGGCCAGCATGAAGATCACGTGCCCACGCGGTCGGGTGGTCTGCCGGCGGAGATGGGCCAAGGCCGGGAGAGCCAGCAGCACCAGGTGACCGCCCAGGCCTAGAGGAAGCACGTCGCCCAGCGCCCGGCGGTCCACCGCCCGGGGCAAGGCGAGCAACTCGCCGAGCGACACCGACTGAAGTGCCGCCCGTCGCCAGCCCGCGCCTAGCCGGCCCGCCTCGCCGATCAGTTCGGCCCAGCCCGGCAGCCAGGCCACGGCCGACGCGAGTAATCCCCCCACCACCGCCAAGACCAGGGCGGGACGGTGCGGCTGACCCTCCCGGAAGGCGCGCCAGCCGGCGTACAGCGTCGCCACCGGGACCACAAACGCCAGCGCTGCACCTCCGACCGCCATCATGGCGGCAGTAGCGATCGAGAGCGCCAGACATCCCCGGCGAGTGCCGCGCGCGCACAGTTCCGCCCAGCCCCAAAGCCAGTACGGCAGCAGCGCCGTAAGCCACAGCAGCGAGTAGTCGCCGTGCACATAGAGGGACATGAGGGCGTAGGGGGAGAGGGCGAAGGTGGCTCCGGCGACGGCTGCCGGAGCGGGGGGAAGGAACCGGCGCGCCAAAAGGTATGTCCCCAGCGCCCCAATCAGCACCGCAGCGGCACCCAGTCCGTTCAGCGCCACCGCCGGCGCGAGCCCAATCCAGCCCAGAGCGCCGAGGGCGTAAGTGAGCACAGAGGGCGAGTACTGGATCGGGAATGATGGATCGCGCGCGAGGTGCTGCATCCACCAGGGGCGGTGGACGCCTTGCTCCCAGGCCCACTCGAGCCTCGATGCGGCGACGATCTGGTCCCAGCCTATCTCGGTGTTGAGCGAACCGGATATCGATGACGCCAGCGAGGAGACAGTCAAGCAGCCGGCAAGTAGAACGAGGATAGCCCCCCAGAGGTTAGGCGAACGAGGCACCCAGCGGGCCGCCCGCCGAGCGAGGAGAGCGAGACGGGAAGCTCGCGTACCGGCCGACTCGACAGCCGACTCAGATCGCCGGCGCTCTTCCGCTTCTCGCGCCGCCGCTTCCGGCTCAGAGGCAGCCGCCGCGTGGCCCCGGATCAACCGGCCCGCACCGCTCACATTGCCTGAGTAAGGCTAGCGGCGGGCTCGACCGCTCAGGCGCTCGATCTCCCGCTGGCACTTGAGACACAGGGCCGTGTCCGGCAGGGCCTCCAGGCGCTCCTTCTCAATGGCAGCGCCACATCGCTGGCAGGTGCCGTAGCGCCCCGTCTCCACCAGCTTCAGCGCCTGTTCGACTCCCTCAAGACGGGTCTGAGCCACCTCGAGAAAGGCAAGGGTGCGCTCATGCTCCCAGACGTCGGGATCGCCTTCCTGGGTGGCCGCATCTGTCTCGGTCTTCAGGAGCGTGCGCAATCGCTCGATCTCATCAAGAAGGTCGCGGCGCTCCTCCTCGAGCCGCTCACGGCTTTCCTTCAGATCCGCTTCTGAAGCCATAGAGACCTCCATCACTTCCCCGAGCCAGGCCATAACGACAGAAGCAGGCGCCTCCAACCTCTCGCGCCTCTCCCTCACCCAGCCAGCGGCCGGGTACACTGGTTCCTCCTGAGCGCGCCGTCGCAGCCCAGGGCCCCAATAGGTACGCGATATTACCACCACCGTCTACCGGCGGCAACAACC
>JAAYAV010000359.1 GCA_012719195.1 Anaerolineae bacterium
GGGAGCAGCCCGGCGAGGACGCCCCTGGCCTCTTCCAGGTCCCCGCGGGTGTATCGGTGCGGGGCGTGATCCCAGGCGTGTTCGAGCATGTCTAGGCCCGTGCGAAGCGCCTTGAGCCGCTTGGCCACCAGGGCAGTACTGGCACCCTTCTCGGCCATGCGCGCCAGGGATTTCTCGGACTTGCCTATGGCCGACTGCAGGGCGCCCACTGCCTCGCGTCTGTCCGAACCGGCCACGTCGTCCAACATCGCTGCTAGCTGTTCCTGACGTCGCAGTCTCTCGCCCGCGTCTCAGACCCTCAACAGGCCGCGAAAGCCCCGGGCAGCGTAGTAGCTCTCGGCGCCGTTGTGGTAGACAAAGACGGTGTCGTAGCGGCGGTCGCAGTAGAGCGCTCCGCCAAGTTTCCTGATCATGTCCGGCGTCTTCACCCAGCTCGATGTCTTGGTGTCGAACTCACCCAAGTTCTGCAGCTCCCGGTACTGCTCCACGGTCAGGATCTCGATGCCCATGTCGGCAGCCACATCCAGGGCGCTGTTCTCCGGCTTGTTCGCCTTGCGGGAGTCCAGCGCGGCCCGGTCATAGCACAGGTTTCGCCGGCCCGCCGGACTCTGCGGCGAGCAATCGCAGAAGACGTGGTCGCCTTGAGTGTCGCCCAGGCTGACTACGTCCGGCTCGCCGCCGGTCCGCTCCATCTCGCTGAGAGACCACAGCTTCCCGGCGTCGGCTTCCAGTCTCGCCTGCACGTCGGCCCAGGGCACGCCTTTGTGGCGGCCCACGTGCCGCTCAAAGCGGGCCTTCAGGGCCTTGAGGAGTCCCTCGCGCTGCTCCGACGACAGCTCCCGCCTACCGCCTCCAGGCCTCATGCCAACTCGGTCGTCATTCATCCGATCCATTCCACGAGACCACCGGCGACCCATTCATGTACGCCTCGATCGCCCTGACCCTGTCCTCTCTTCCCCGCTCGATCTCCACTCGATACCGTGCCTGAAGTGGCTCGATGAGGACATCAAATCCGTGCCACGACACCCTATCGTAGGGGTGCCGGTCCGGGTTCATCTTCTCGTCCGCCGCAATGTCAACCATCGCCCCGCCCACACACAGGCGGCCGAAGTAGCGGACGAGCCAAGTGCCCCGGTTGTCCACAAACGGCTCGACCACGCAGTCGGCGAACAGGTCCCTCACCCGGAAGAAGTCCTCCGGGCGCACGATGATGTCCAGATCATGGGGCCTGACATTGACGCCAAGCACCGCCTCGCTGGCGCTGCCGATGATGTACCACTCGACGCCGTTATCCCGGAACCGCTCGGCAATGGATGCCAGGGCCTCCGACCAGTCAGACACCCCTTCGAACATGGCCGGTCCCAGCCGGGCGAAGTTCCTGCTTACCGCCTGCTTGTCCGCCTCGGTGACGCCCGCCCCCTCCATGTCCCGGGGGTACGCTTTCACATAACCCCGGTCGCTTGGCTGGAACCACGCATGCCGCAGATTGTCCTCATCGGCCGGGGGCACGTCCTCAACGCAGAGGACGAACTCGGTCTCCGTCTCGTAGCAGTGGCACCTCATGCGGTACGGACTGCCGTGAACTCAGCGAGCGTCTTGACTTCACAGCCCTTGCCTGCGTAGTAGCCAAGCATCTCGTCCATCTTCTTCAGATCGTAGCTGGTGACACAGTCGGAGATGACATGCACGGAGTAACCGGCCTTGGTCATGTTGAAGCAGGTGGACTTGACGCAAGCGGTGGCATCCGCACCGGCAATGTAGAACTCGTTTATGCCGTTTGCCTCGATAAAGGCGGCAAATCCCTCACTCGTCAGCGCGTTGCCCTTGGTTTTCACGAAGATGTTGTCCGATACGATTTTCATCTCGGGAACAAGCTCTGCGCCTTTCGTGTCCGGCTTGAAGGTTCGTGTACCTGCGGACAGGTTGTTGTGTTTGATGTACACAACGTGCATTCCCTTGCTCACAGCCCAGTCAATGGCGGTGTTGATGTTATCTATGATGTCCTTGTAGTGTTTCGTGATGTCGTTCTGAATATCTATGATCACAAGTACTTTCGTACCCATATCTGTTCTCTCCTTATGTGATCAACTCAGAACGTCTCACCGGCAGTGGTTCTGTTGCCTCAACCTAGGCTCGAGACATCAGCGCCACCGTCTGCACCTGCGCCGTCTGCGGGTACATGTCCAGAGCGAGCATCTGCGTGAGCTGGAAGCCGGCCTCGCCCAGGGCGACGGTGTCCCGCGCCAGGGTGGCGGGATCGTCGGAGACGTACACCAGCCGCCGTGGTCTCACGGCGATGAGCGACGCTATCACGGCCTCGCCCAGCCCGGTCCGCGGCGGGTCAACCACCACCACCGGGAAGGAGCCCTCCAGCGCCGGTAGCACCTCGTCCACCTCACCCTCATGGATGGTGTAGTTGGCCAAGTCCTCGCCGTTAGCCTGGGCATCGGCCGCCGCCCACGGCGAAGGCTCCACCCCCACCACCTCGGCCGCCCGGGCCGCCAGGTCCAGCGAGAACGCTCCCACGCCGCAGAAGAGGTCCAGCACCCGCTCACTGCCGTCCAGGGAGCAGAACTCCCGCACCACTTCAACCAAGTTCTGAACCTGAGCGGTGTGCATCGGGAAGTAGGAAGGAGCGAAGATGCGGTAGAGACGATCGTGCAAACGCTCGT
Source organism: Anaerolineae bacterium (assembly GCA_012719195.1). Lineage (GTDB taxonomy): Bacteria > Chloroflexota > Anaerolineae > DRVO01 > DRVO01 > Ch71. The sequence goes on from JAAYAV010000359.1 coordinate 2,673, forward strand.
GGAAGTATGGGTCACCCACCAGCGTGATCAGGTCTTCATCGTCCGACAGGTGGGCGAAGGAGGCGGGCAGTTCCAGCTCCAGCTCGGGGACCTCGCCGGTGTCGGTCTCCAGCAGCATCAGTTGGTCGCCGGTGTTGACGCCGGCGCGCAGACTCAGGCGCCGGAAAGCGCCCCACTCGAGATCGATCGAGGCGTGCAGTTCGTCCACTAGGTCGTGGGCGAGTAGGCAGCGCTCGATGGGCGTAACGGTGTGGCCGTCGGTGGAGACAAAGCCCAGCCCGACCGGTGCGCCCTCGGCTCCCTCGCCCGCGGAGACCGGGTACAGCGCAATCTGGTTGAGGTAGCCCCAAGGGTCGTCGGCGGGGACGATACCGTCCAGCGGCGGCTCGGCGACCCGACCGAGGCGGCGCATCTGGTCCGCGGCCACCTCCAGGCGCAGGTCGAGTTGGCGCTGGTAGCTGACGTGCTGCCACTGGCAGCCGCCGCAAACGCCAAAGTAGGGGCAGGGCGGCTCGACGCGGTCGGGCGAAGGCTGCCGCACCTCGAGGAGTTCGGCGCGAGCATAGCGGGCCTTCTCCTCCACCAGGCGCACGCGCACCTCTTCGCCGGGGATGGCGTAGGGCACGAACACGACCTTGCCCTCCCAGCGGGCGATGGCCTCGCCCCCGTGGGCGATCCGGTCGGGAGTGATAACGATTTCGGCTGCAGCAGACATAAGCACCTCAACGGGCGATTCTAGCCGTGCCCGGGGTACACGTCCAGCGCTCTCCCACACCTGTTTCAGCCGAGTGTCTCGGCCTCGTCGTCGCCCCGGCGCCATCCGGGGCGGGGCGGCGACTGCCTCGCCGAATTGCCCTCCCGCCCCGACCGGCGCTATTCTTCCCTGTTTGGACGCGCCCGAGCTAGTGCGGCTCGGGCGGTGCTATGCGCACCGCCACCGGCGCGAGTCAGAGGAGTACGACCATGGAAATGGGCCTGCTAGGGCTGCCCCAGAGCGGCAAATCAACGATATTCCGGCTGCTGACCGGCACGGACGCGGCAACGTCACGCAAGCGGGGCGAGGCCCTTCGCGGTGTCGGTGTCGTCAGCGACCCCCGGGTGACCGAGCTCTCGGGCATCTTCCGACCCAAGAAGACCACTTACGCCACCCTCACCTTCGTCGACATGCCCAGCCTGGACCTTGAATCCGACCGCAAGGACCGCAACAAGGTACTCCAGCACGTACAGAACTCCGACGCGCTGCTGCTGGTGGTACGCGCCTTCGAGGACGCAGCGGTGGCCTGGCCCGGGCGCTATGGCGACGCCGCCTCGCAACTCGAAGCGCTCACGACCGAACTGCTGGTGCGCGACCTGGAAGTGGCGGAGACTCGGCTCACCAACCTCGGCGAGCAGGCGCGCAAGCGCAAGCCCTCGCCGGAAGAGGCGGCGGAGTTGAGCGTCCTGGAGCTGGCGCTGGCCGGGCTGGGAGAGGGACGACCGGTGTCGCACCTGCAACTGACGGCGGAGCAGCTGCGCCAGGTGGGCTCCTGCGGCTTCTTCACCGCTAAGCCCACCCTGGTGGTGGTCAACGTGGACGAGGATCAGCTGCGGGCAGGCACCTACCCGGGCCAGTCCGAGGTGGAGGCGCAGTGCCTCGCCGGCCGACTGGGCTTGGTGACGCTTTCGGGCCAGATCGAGGCCGAGATCGGCTCACTGCCGCCCGACGACCGCGCCGTCTTCATGGAAGACCTCGGCCTGACGGAGCCCGGGATTGACCGCCTGGCGCGCGCCGCCTACGGGCACCTGGGCCTGATCTCCTTCCTCACTGTGGGCGAGGACGAGGTGCGCGCCTGGACCATCAACCAGGGGACGGCCGCCCGCGCCGCCGCCGGGAAGATCCACACCGACCTGGAGCGCCGCTTCGTGCGCGCCGAGGTGGTGCCCTACGAGACGTTCATGACCTACCGGGCCCTCGCGGAGGCCCGCGCCCACGGCGTCATCCGCTCGGTGGGCAAGGAAGAGATCATCCGGGACGGAGACATTGTCACCATCCTGGCGGGGGCGTAGCGGCCGGAAGGGCCCTCACCCCAGCCACTGGGCGAACTCCGGTGGCGAGCCCCTCTCTCATTCTATGAGAGAGGGGTTTCCGGTTCCTCTTCCTTCTCAGAGACGGGGGCAGCCAGGCCAGTGCAGCGCCTGGCGAGCGGGGGGTGAGGTTGTGTACCCCTCAGGCGCCCGCAGCGGGCACTGGCGACCTGTTAGGTGGAGTCGCCGCTAGCCTGCACGGCTACAGTGATCGATCCAGAGACTCGCGGTTGGTGGCGGAGACAGGGCTGTTGGGCAGCCCTCTCCTCAGGATCAGCTCCGTTCGCTCACACTCCAGCGCCGATGTCTAGGTCGGACTCCGAGGCCGGCATGGCCGGCAGGGCACCGGCCACCAGTATGCGCCGGCTGACGCCGGACGGCCTTCTGCCCAAGCCCGGCTTGACCCTGCCTCCATCCCTCGCCTATGCTGACTGCCACGTTAACCGGTTGGATTGTCGTTGTGATGTGAGGTGATTGCCATGATAGCGGCGCGAGTCTCGCGCACCCTCTGTCTGTTGAGCCTGATCGCCCTGACCCTCACCGCCTGCGGGGCCGCCACTCCCGCTCCCACCACGGCACCGCCCCCAACAGCCACCGTCGTCCCTACC
>JAAYAV010000050.1 GCA_012719195.1 Anaerolineae bacterium
GGCCGCACCAGCTCCGGATGCCAGTAGAGCATGAGCGAGGTCTCGAGGTAGGCGGCATGGAAGTCGTGGGCGGCGTAACACTCCTTCACCGACGGCGTGAGCTCGGTGAAGGTTACGGTGGCGAGGCGGATGTCGCGGTAGCGGCCGTTGCGGCGGTAGAACATGTCGGCGGCGTCGAGGGCGGCGCGCTGGTTCTCGCTGCCGCCATGGCCGAGCAGGATGACGATGTTCTTGAAGCCCTGGTTGGCCAACGACTTGATGATGTCCATGGTGACCAGGGAGAGCGTCTGCGGGCTGATGTCGGTGGTGCCGGGCAGCTCGCCGCCGGAAAAGGAGTAGATGATGGGCGGCGCGACCACGCAGCCGGCCACCGGCGCCACGCGCTTGGCGATCTCGTAGCAGTTGTAGACGTCGGTGTACAGGGGCAGGTGGTAGCCGTGCTGCTCTACCACCCCCATGGGTAGGATGGCGGTGCGCGTCTTGCTTAACGCCTCGCGCATCTCAGGAACGGTCATGTACTCCATGATGTAGCCTTGGGACTTGTCCATCGGTACTCCTGTACCAATGTACTTGGAGACCTGTAGACTCAGAGCCGTCTCGCAGGCCCTCACTGGCTCTCCGGTGCGGCAGCGTATCGCAGGCGGATCTCGGCCGCGGTGCCTACCTCTCCTGCGGGAAGCCCGACTAGGACGTAGTCCCAGCCGTGCACCTTTCGGGTCGTCCACTCGGCTGGCGCGCCGTTCAGCCTGACCGATGACACCTGCTTGCCGGAAGGCACGGGGGCCATAGCGGTGACGCCGGTGCCGCTGCGGCCCAAGGTGACGGTGAAGGAGAGGCTGTCTTCGCTGGCGGAGCGGGACTCGATGCGGGCAGCGTCGCGGGCGAGGGTGAACTCAAGGAACTCGTCCATGTTGAGGACGGGCAGCCCCATCTCGTGGGCATTCTTCAGCACCCCTTTCACGAAGCGGCTGCTGTAGGTGAAGAAGCTGACCGGGTGGGAGAGGAAGCCGAAGGGGACGAAGTACTTGCTGGCCGCCTCCCGGACGGCGAGGGTGGCGCGGGCGATCTCGGTCTCGGGCTCCTCGGTGAGCACCTTCATCACCGATCCGTCGTCGTAGAAGTTCACCGACTGCTCGAAGAGGTCAATGATGTCGCCGTTCTCATCCACGAAGCGCATGGGGCGGCCGGAGCCGTTGGTGTAGAGACCCCAGTTGTCGAGCAGGCTGATGATGCTGCTGTCCATCTGGTAGCCGGCGTCGGCGAGGATCCGGGCCGACTCGACATAGCCCTGCCAGTGGACGCAGTGGGAGCGGTAGACGCGGGAGGGCATGCCGTAGTTGGCCTCCGCTTCCGCCTTGTGCACTCGGATGCTCTCGGTCATGTGCCAGTAGGGGTCCATCTCCTGGATGCGCGGGTTGGTGTGGGGGGAGAAGGAGTGCCCGCGCTTGATCCACGCGCGGACGCGTTCGGGCGGCTGGCGCGAGTCGCGCACCATGAAGACGTGGATGTGCCCGCCCACCTCCTCCACCGCGGCCAGGAGGGCGTTGTAGTGCTCCAGGGTGGACCAGTCGTCGTCGCTGGTCATGACCACCACGCTGGTCATCTCCGGCCGCTCGAAGTACCAGAGGCGCGGCTGAGGCTCGGCGGTGACCTTGTTGATCACGTGGGTGAGCAGGTTGCAGTGCACGTCGGCCTGGGGGATGTGGCCCTTGGCGGTGTCCAGGTGGCCGCTGAAGAGGTCGTTGGGGCGTTGCAGGTGGTCGCTGGCAAAGCCGGCGGTGGACTGGTAGGCCAGCCGGGGGTCGCCCTGGCGAATGGCGGCGACGGTGGCGGGCAGGTCGTAGGCGAAGAAGGTGAAGGTGCCCTGGCCGATCTTGGCGGTGGCGACGGCGGCATGGGGGCTGGGCTCGTCGGTCTCCGTGTGGAGCCAAGCGACGGGCTCATAGTCCGGACCAAGCACCACCTTGCTCGCCGAGCCGTGGAACTGGATGCTCTCGCCGCCGATCATGCGACCGACGCGGTAGGTGCCGACGGGCTTGACGTATCCGTCCAGGAGCACCTTGTTGAGGGGATTGGTGCCGAAGGCCTTGTGCATGTGAGCCATGGGCTGGAAGGCGATCAGGTTGCCGCCTTGCTCCACGTAGTCGCGGAGGGCGTCCACCTCCGGGTACTGCAGGATGCACGGCGTGAGAATCGTGGCGGCGGCATCCTCGAGGCTCAGCGGGTCGCCGGGGCGCCACTCGCGCATCTCGTAGCCGGCGAACCCCTCGGACCTGAGGATCTCGCCGGTGAAGCGGCCGTAGGCGCTGACGAGCTGATCGGGGCGGTAGAGAACCACTATGTGCATGGGTGACCTCCATACGGCCGCCTCGGCCGGCGGCCGGGCGCGGTTCTAGAGCTCGTCGAGCATCGTCGTGACGGCGGCGTGAGCGGCGGCAAGCCGGACTGGGTACGGACCCTCGCCCACCGGCGAGAGGGCGTACCAGCCCCGATAGGTACGGGCTTCGAGGGCGGAGACCAGTTCGCGGAGCTCGGCGTTGCCTTTGTCGGGGAGTACCTCGCGGCCATCGAAGAGCGCGTCCCGTAGCCGGAGGATGCGTACGGCCCGCTTCAGCGGCCCGGCCATCATGTCGGCGAGGTACGGATGGCGCCGCCGGGCCACGGCAGCGGCGGGATCGTAGCAGGCGCCAAGGGAGGGATAACGCCGGTCGCTCGCCAACCGGCCGAGGTCGGCGCTGTCGGGCCAGCCGCCGGCAGCATTGGTCAGCAGTGCCGTCACGCCGAGCTGTCCCGCCAGGTCGCTGAGCGCGTTCAGCTCGGTAGTAGCGCCGCTGCA
>JAAYAV010000051.1 GCA_012719195.1 Anaerolineae bacterium
CTGCCCCTGGGCACCGACTACCTGATCGCCCACCACATTGTGTCCCTCGCGGCGGAGAAGGAACCGGCCGTCGCCTTCCCGCCCTTCTACTTCGGCCAGATCTACGAGGCGCGCGCCTTCCCCGGGGCCCTCACCCTGCGGCCTGCCCTCCTCATGGATCTGGTCCAGGGCGTCCTGGACGAGATCGGCCGCAACGGCTTCAACAAGATCATCCTCTACAACGGTCACGGCGGAAACACCAACTTCATCCGCTTCCTAGCCCAGTGCAGCCTCTGGGAAGAGAAGCCCTACACGCTCTATGCCCCTTCGGGGCGGTTCTCGCCCGAGGGCCAAGAGCGCTGGAACGCCATGCGCGAGACCACCGAGGATGGTCACGCCGGCGAAAGCGAGACCAGTATGTCGCTGTCGCTACATCCACACCTGGTACGCACGGACGAGATCCCCGCCTCCCCCGGCCATGCCCTCGGCCGGGCCCAGGCGTTGGGCGACAGCTACACCGGACTAAGTTGGTATGCGAACTATCCGGAGCACTACGCCGGCGATGCCCGCTACGGTTCCAGGGAGAAGGGCGACCTGCTCATGGGCGAGGCCGTCGATTCGTTGGCCCGCTTCATTGCCGCCGTGAAGGCGGACCAGGTGACGCCCGCCCTGCAGAGCGAGTTCTTCCGGCGCGAACAGAACCTCCGCCACTAGTCGGCTGGGCGGGGCTGGCGCCATCCGGTCCCGCCCGGGCATGCCTCCCTTTCCGCCTGGGTGTACAATTGGCTCCGGCAGACATCTGAGGGAGGTATCGCCAGTGCTCCGCGGACTCTTCGCCCAACTGCCTCGGCTGGAGACAGAGCGTCTGGTGCTGCGTCCGGTCACCTACGACGACGTGCCCGCTATCCACGAGTACTGCTCTGACCCGGACGTGGCCCGCTACACCGCCTGGCGCCCGCACGAGTCGCTGCTCGTCACCCAGGCCTACGTCGGCGCCGTGCAGGACCAGTATCGACGCGATGAACCCTCCCCCTGGGGCGTGGAGCACCGCGAGCAGCGCTCCCTCATCGGCACCTGCGGCTTCGTCGCTCGCACCCCGGAGCATCACCGCGCCGAGATCGGCTACACTTTGGCCCGGTCCTACTGGGGCCAGGGCCTCATGACTGAAGCCGTACACGCCGTTATCGCCTACGCCTTCACCAACCTGGACGTCAATCGCATCGAGGCCATATGCGACGCGGAGAACCTAGCTTCGGCCCGGGTCCTCGAGAAGTCCGGCCTCACCTTCGAGGGAATCCTGCGCGACTACCTGCTCATCAAGGGCCGTTACCGTAACGTTCGCATGTACGCCGCCGTGCGCGACGGTCAGTCGCTGCCGTAGTCATCTCCGGAGGGAGCCTGTGAAGCGCAAGCTGCTGTCACTGCCGGTCCTCATCGGCGCCATCCTGGGTTACCTTGGCATCCCCCGTCTGCGGGGAGCCCGGCAGACTAGCCGCGAGGCCATCAAGGGACAGGACCTGGCGCAGGCATACGACCAAGTCAGCCGCCTGCCCCAGTTCCAGGCCATTCATCGCATGATCGTCCGCGAGCTCGATCAGTACAGCCCCGAGGGCACCCTCGTGGACGTCGGCTCCGGTCCCGGCCACCTGCTAACCGAGATTGCCCAGGTGCATCCCTTCCTCAAGCTCGTCGGCGTCGACGTCTCGGCCGAGATGGTGGAGGCAGCCACAGCCAACGCGCGCCAGGCCGGCCTGCGACAGGTTCGCTTCCGTCAGGGACAAGCCCAGAGCCTGCCCTTCCCCGATAGCAGCGTCGACTTCGTCGTAAGCTCGCTCTCACTGCATCACTGGTCCGAGCCGGACAAGGCGCTGCTCGAGATTCACCGCATCCTCAAGCCCGGCGGCCAGATGCTCATCTTCGACGCCCGGCGCGACACCCGGCGCGCCTTCTACTGGGCTACCGTCTTCGCCCGCCAGTTCCTCGTCCCAGGCGCCATCAAGGAGATCAACGAACCGGCTGGCTCCATCCTGGCCAGCTACACGCCCCAGGAAGTGTCCGATATGCTGGAGGCCTCACCCTTCCATCTCCGCAGCATCCGTTCCGGCCCCGCCTGGCTGTTCATCTGGGCGCGGAAGGCCTGGTAGGGTCGTCCGTTAAGGAGACGCCACGTGAATCTGCGGCGCTTCGACAACGGAGCGGATTTCCAGGAACGCGTGCTTCCCTTCCTCATGGAGAGAGAGGCAGAGCACAACCTGATCCTGGGGATCCTGGCGGGCATCGCCTCCGGGACCGACTGGCTAGACCCGCCCCCGTACCTGGCTCTGGTGGAGGACGAGGGCCGGGCCGCAGCCGTCGCGGTGATGACGCCGCCGCACAACCTTCTCTTGTCGCACACCGAGCGACTCGAAGCCCTACCCCTTCTGCTGGCGCACCTGCTCCAGTCGGGCTACGCCGTCCCGGGCGTAACCGCCTCGCCGCCGGTGGCAGAAGCGTTTGCCGGCCTCTGGCAGCAGAGGACCGGTCGGCAGCCGCGGCTCGCCATGTCGCAGCGCATCTACCAGCTGGACCAGGTGCGGTCGCCCGTGGGGGTGCCCGGC
>JAAYAV010000360.1 GCA_012719195.1 Anaerolineae bacterium
CGCTGGAGAGCCTGGGGCCGGACAAGGTCAGGCTCACCGCCCGGGGGACGATGCAGAACACCTTGTACAACATCCTCGTCACCTGCATGTTCGTTCCCTGGACGCCGCAACAGCAGGTGGACATCGTCGAGGCGGTCACCGGCTGGAAGACGTCCTACTTTGACCTCATGAAGGGGGCCGAGCGCGCCTTCTCCATGGCGCGCGCCTTCAACGCGCGCGAGGGGTTCGGCGCTAAGGATGACTACCTGCCCCTGCGCTCGCAGGGCCCGCGGGCGGAAGGCGCTCTCACTGATGGTGGGATCGACCCTGCGGCTCTCCGAGAGGCGCTGGATGACTACTACGCCATGATGGGCTGGGATGCGGAAGGATGCCCGACCCGGGCCTGCCTGGAGGAGCTGGACGTAGCCTGGGTGGCCGACGTGCTCGAGTTGGACCGAGCGCGCGGATGAGCGAGGGGACGGCGCGCGTGACCGTACGTCTCGGCCACGGGCTGCGCCACCGAACGTGCGGAGAAGCAGAAAGAGAGATGCGGGTGCCGGACGGCACCCGCATCGTTCACCTAGTTGTCGCCTTCGGCCTCGATCCGGCCGAGGTCTCCATCGTCAGCCGCCAGGGGACCTTGTCGTCGCTGGAGGACGTGGTCGCCGATGGGGACTTGGTGGAGCTGTACCCACCCATCGGCGGCGGCTGCTAGCCGCCCTTGGAGCCGTTGCCGTCCATGGACACGATCTCGGTGCGGGCCATCAGGTAGATGGGGCAGGTATGGCAGAGGGTAGTCCCGGCGCTGGCATGATCCCAGCAGGGCACGGTGCGGCTGGCTCTCTCCCGGCAGATCTCGCCCTCGGGAGTCTCGCCTTCCATCACGTAGGAGTAGGTCACCATGGCAAGCATGCGACGCAGTCCCTGCTGATTGAGGCCCTCGTCGTGGATCAGGTGACGGACGATGCGCACCCATTCGAGGTCAGAGTTGGAGTAGAACCGGCGGTTGTTCTTCCGCGCCGGCTTGATTAGGCCCGCCTGCTCGTACAAGCGAAGTGTGCGCGGATGCAGTTCCAGGAGTTCGGCGGCGGTGGCTATGGTGTAGAGCGGCCGCGAATCCTCCAGCGCACTACGGTCCACCTGTACGGTACTCGTCTGATCCACTTGGACGCTCCTTCAGCTGCGAGACGCAACAAGGAAAGGACTTCAGCCACCCGGGCTGTTGCCGTGCTGCGCCGCTCGATGATGGGCCAGTCTATGCAACTTGGCGATGACTTGGCAAATATCGTGTGTTACAATCACCTCATACGAGTTAGCTAATAGGATCGGGAAGTGAAGCGCTCGTCCGGGGAGGCTGTGTCGCTGGGAAGGTGGCCGGTGCCGAAAAGGCGATGCCGCGGGGGAACGGAGACGGGCCCGTATGCGAGCCCGTCCCAGGTACGAGGCGCGGCGAGTCTACCCTCCGAACAACTCCAGCGCCTTCTCGGTGACGACCTTGCCCAGGTGTAGGCAGCGGTCGCGATAGAGCTCCTGCTCGGGCGCGCGAGCCGAGACGGCGCCCAGGTGCAGGTACGGGTGACCCTGGGCGATGCCGCCGCTGTAGACCAGCATCCCACGCACGAGCGCAGCAGCGATCATCATCAGCTCGGCCACACTGCCGCCCCCGCCACCGGGCCAGTTCTGGGAGACGAAGAAGCCGGCCAGCTTGCCTACCAGCTCGGAGCCGGCCGTGTCTAGGTAGCGCTTCATCTGCCAGGAGCAGGACGCCTCGTAGGTGGGGCTGCCGAAGATGACCGCCTGGGCCTCCCGGAGATACTCCACGTCCGGCGCCTCGATGGTCATGAGGCGCACCTCCACTGCGTCCGAGACGGAGCGGCAGCCCTCTGCCACCAGCTGCGCCATGCGCTCGGTGTTGCCCGTCTCGGAGTGGTAGACGATGGCAACCCTCATTTACCCCTCCAGACCCAGTATGCGGGCGCCGTTCCGGTAGCGGATGTCGTGGCGCACCTTTTCGCTGAGATGAAGGGTCTTGAACACGTTCTCATAGTCGTGCAGGACGTCCTTGATCTCGTAGTAGTCCACGTCGCTGCCGAAGACGATCTTCTCCCAGGCGCTGCTTCCGTCCGGGCTGCCGTAGCGGGTGGTGCTATCCCACCAGAGCAGCTCGCCCAAGTACTCGGGCTTGCGGTACTTGAGGGTGGAGCCGGAGAGATCGAAGTACAGGTTGGGGTTCCAGCGGGCGGCCATAGTGGCCTCGTCGTACCAGGGGTTGCCCAGGTGCGCCCCGATGATGGTCCAGCCGGGGTAGGAGCGGGCGATGGAGTCGAGGAAGACGGGCCGCATCAGGCTGCAGTCCACGCGAACGTGGTGGCCGGAGGCCTGGCGGGCGACGATGCCCAGGTGGAAGAGGCCGGGCATGTGCAGTTCCTCGGCGCGCTCGTAGACGGGGTAGAAGGACTCGTCGTGATAGGCCTTGGGCGGGATGATGAACTTGAGGCCGGTGAAGCCGCGATCTTTGAGTTCGCTCACCTTCTCCGGCCCGTCCTTGCCCAGGCGGATGTGGCCGAAGCCGACGATGAGGTCTGGGTGCTTGTGGAAGCCGGCCTCGACGGCGGCGTTGTCGGCGATCTCGGGCATGAACAGGTCCGGCTCGATGGCCATGACGCACACCTTCTCGATGTGCAGGCGCTCGCAGGCGCGGGCCAGCTTGTCCGGGTAGGCCGGGTCGCTGGAGAGGTGATGGTGCATGTCAATGATCGGCGTGTCGGGCATCTGAGTGAGCCTCCTTGCCTGAGGTCTGTTCTTGGGCGGCTTCTGGAGCGGCGAGCGCTTCCGGCAGGGCCCTGCCCGGCAGGCGGTCGTCGAGCGTGAACAGGTGCTGGAGCCGGCCGTTGCGGAAGGACGCCTGCCCTCCGCTCTCAGGCGAGCCTGAGCGGACCGGACTCGAACGGTAGGGGCATTCTAGCGCCTGCCGGGACGGCCGCCAACCGCCCGGGCTACCGCCCCTGCAGCCGGGGGTTGCTGACCTCGTCGAGGCCGATGTGGATGAGGTAGAGGGAGAGGAAGAGCAGAATGAGGGTGACCACCGGCGTGCCCCACCACCACCAGAGGTTCTGCAGCACGGCGCCGTAGTTGAGGGCCCAGTAGATGAGCATGCCCAGGGTCATCTCGCGCTGCGGGCCCAGGCCGAGGATGGAGAGGCCGGACTCGGCGAGGATGGCGGCGATGAAGGCGTTGACGAAGTTGGCGCCCAACCACTGCAACATGTGGGGAGCCAACTCCCGGAAGACGATCTCGATGCCGCTCATCCCGGAGAGACGGGCGACTTCGACAAAGGGACGCTCTTTGAGGCTGAGGATCTGGGCGCGCACCTGCCGGGCGGGCGAGGGCCAGGCGAAGATGCCGATGATGAGGGCCATGGTCCGCACGCCGACACCGCGCACCAGGGCGGCGATTAGGATGAGGAAGAGAAGCGAGGGCACGGACAGGAACACGTCTATGAGGATGCGCAGCAACGCGTCTACGATGCCGCTGAAGTAGCCGCTGATGAAGCCGATGGCGGCGCCGAGGAGTGTGCCTATGAGGGCGGCGATGAGGCCGACTTGGAGCGAGTTCGGCACGGCCTGCGTCATCTGGACGGCGATGCTCCGGCCCAGGGTATCGGTCCCCAGGATGGCGGCAGTGCCGGGCGGCTGGCGCGGCGGGAAGCGCCCCGCTCCGCGAAGGCGAGGATCGACGGTGAGGCTGCCCACGAGGGCCACGACCGCTATGAGCAGGAAGATGCCGGCCCCGGCCACAAACTTGCGGTTGCGCAGCAATGCGGCGAGGAAGCCGCTCGGGCGAGTCGGGACTGCGGCGGTCATGGCTTACCCCCTGCGGGCGTGCTCATAGCGGATGCGCGGGTCAACCAGGGGATAGAGGATGTCGATGGCGAAGTTGGCGAGGGCCACCGACACTATGATCAGAAGCACGGCGCCCTGGATGACGGGGAAGTCCAGGCTGGTGATGGAGTTGTAGATGAGCCAGCCCAGTCCCGGGAAGGCGAAGATGACCTCGGTGATAAGGGCGCCCCCGACGATATGACCGAGGGAGATGGCCAGGCCGGTGGCCTGGGGGAGAAGGGCGTTACGGAAGGCGTAGCGCCAGAGGATGCGACTCTCGGGAAGGCCGCGGGCCTCGGCGTAGAGGATGTAGTCCTCGCCCTTCAGGGTGGTAATGAGGCTGCGCATGCTGAGGAACCACCAGCCCAAGGAAACCAGGATGATGCTAAGGGCGGGCAGCGTCGCGTGCCGCAGCACGTCCACGGCGAACTCCCAGGTGAGGGCCGGTCGCAGCCCCACGGAGTAGGCGCCGGAGAGAGGGAAGATCGGCCAGCGGAAGGCAAGAGTGAAGATGAGGATGATGGCCAGGATGTAGTAGGGGATGGTGTACAGCACCAGAGCCACCGGCACCAAAGCCTGCAGCGCCCGCGACTTCTCGCCGCGCCAGCCGACGGCCGCTCCGATGACGGAGCCGAGCACCCAACTGACCAGCGTGGTGACGGTGAGGAGTCCGATGGTCCAGGGCAGGGCCGGCCGCAGGATATCGATAACGTGGGAGGGGAAGCTGCTGATGGAGTAGCCCAGGTTCCCGCGAAGCAGCTCCCGCATGAAGCTGAGGTACTGGTGCCACAGGCTCTGATCGAGCCCGAAGATGCGGTTGTACTCTTCGATGAGCTCGGGCGCGCCGGCGCTTCCGCCCATGGCGGCGAGCTTGAGGAAGACCGCCCCCAGGGGGTTGCCCGGCACCAGACGGGGCACGAAGAAGACGAGAGTGATGGAGATGGCCACCGTCGCTATCAGGATGACCGTGCGCTGCAGCACATATCTCAGATAGCCCACCGCTTTGCTCCCTGGTGACCGGCTCAGTCGCTCTGGCCGAGTCGCTTACCGGTCCGGGAGGAGAGTCTCTCCTCCCGGACCTCTCACGTGGTCAGGGTGCGGCCGCACCGTGTCGCCGCACCCTAACGGGGCTGGCGCTACTGGCCGGCGGGATGGATCCCACCGACCCACTCTCCGGTCTCCGGCGCGGTGTAGCCGGTGAGCACGAGCTCGAACGTGGCCCACCAACTCACAGGCATGTTCCACGGGTCGGTGGCCGACGGCCAGCCTTCCCAGTAGGTAGTGTTGAAGGGTACCAGGGCCGGAGCCTGGACGATTGGCACTACCGGCAGCTCATCCAGCCAGATGGCCATGGCGTCGTGGAACTGGGCGATGATCGTCTCGGTGTCATCGGGAGAGGTGGAGCCCATCTCGTCCACGATGGCGCTGAACTCAGGGTTGTTGTAGCGGAAGGAGTTGCGCTCGTACCAAGGCGCTGCCTCACCCAGCGGCACGTAGAACTTGGAGTTGAAGAGCTCCAGGTTCTCGTAGATGTAGCCGGGGCAGAAGGAGTGTAGCTTGATGTCGTACTCGCCCCGGAGGATGGTGTCGGACATCACACCGCCGGCCAGCGGCTGCAGTTCCACCTCGATGCCCTGGGTTTGGAGCTGGTCGGCCAGCACCGCGGAGACCTTCATCTCTTCGGTGGAGTCGGCCTGCACCAGGTAGCGCACCCGGAGGGGCTCGCCCTCGGCGGAGACCCACATGCCGTCGTCGCCCTTGGTGTAGCCGATGGACTGCAGAAGCTCCTCACCCTTGGCCGGGTCATAGGTCCCGGAGGGGTACTGCTCCAGCAGGTCGGCGATGGCGTCGAAGTAGGGCTGGTTGCCGTCGTAGTTGGGCCAGATGCCCCAAGCCGGGACGGTGGTGCCCTCGTAGGCCAGGGCCACGATGGCCTCGCGGTCTATCATGTAGGAGAGCGCCCAGCGGGCCTCCTTCTGGTCCCAGGGCGCCACGGCGTTGTTGACCATCAGCGGCCGCGGGCACGGGTCCAGCCAAGCATAGGGCGGCTCGTCGGTCCAGGCATGGACGTTGGGGTTGCGGCGCATGATCTCCTGGAGCGAACCGACCGAGAGTATGCCGATGAAGGGGGTGTCGATTTCGTTGGCGGCCAGTGCGAGGGCCACTGTCGTCTCGGGGCCGACGTACTGGAAGTTGATGGTGCGCGGCGCCGGCACCACGTCCCAAACGGTGGTGCCCCACCAGTCGTCTCGCCGCTCGAAGGTGAATGAGGTGGTGGTGGCATTAACGAGGCGGTAGGCGCCCGTCCCGATGGGATCGGTGCTCTTGAACGTAAGCGGATCCTCGTTCTCCCAGACGTGCTTGGGGAGGATCGTGATGCCGCCCCAGATGCCGACGGCCGGGAAGGCCTCGCGGTTCAGGTGCAAGCGCGGACTGGGGGCCAGTAGGTTGAAGGTGACGTTGTAGTCGTCCACCGCTTCGACGGACTCGACCCACTTGGTGACTTCGGAGGCCCAGGTCATGCCCGGGTTGGCGAGCAGGGTGTCGTAGGTGAAGACCACGTCTTCGGCGGTGAAGGCCTCGCCGTCGCTCCAGGTGACGCCTTCACGCAGCTTGACCGAGAGTTGGGTGAAGTCTTCGCTGTACTCGTAGCTCTCGGCCAGCCAGGGGATGTACTCGCCGGTCTGCAGGTTCTGGTAGAAGAAGTACTCGTAGATCACCTGGTGGATGCCGGTGCCGGAGCGGCTGACGCCGGGGGCATAGATGTTGAGGTTGGTCGGGTCGGCTACCTGCCCGCTCAAGGCGATGTTGAGTGTCTCCAGCCGGGTGGCGTCGGCGGGGGCGGCGGGAGTGGGGGTCACCACCACTTCCTTCTCCACTACCGTGGTCACCTCTACGGTGACCTCGACCACCTTGGTTACCTCAACGGGTACAGTGACCTCCTGCACCACCGTCTGTGGTGTGGCGGCGGCACAACCTCCGAGAGCCATCGCCACTACTAGGAGTACCAACACGAACGCTATAGCTGCCCTGTTACGCAACATTTCACCAGCTCCTCTGCTTGCTCATGTCACGTCAACGGCCACGTCGGGCGATCGCTCCGCCCGGATAAGCTCGTCTGCCAAGGGCAAGGCGAGCGCGATTCCGGCGCTAGGGCTTCAGGCTATGGCATCACCTCCTTGCTCATCACTGCGTGGGCGAGAGCCCGCTCGTCGTGGATTGGTCGGCGCTCTTGGGTGCGGCGGCGGACGACGACAGAGGCCTGCGGATGAAGATGCTGCCCATGTCCTCGCGGGTGATGGTCGGCCACTGGTCCTGCAGGTAACAGGCGGCGACGCGATGATCGCCGGACAGGTACAGAGGGGGCGGTTTCTCCAGGCACACCGGCATCATATGCGGGCAGCGGGGGGCGAACTTACAGCCGTGGTTGCCGGCCGCTACCTCGGGTCGCGAGACTTCCAGCAACTCGCCGCCCCAGCGCTGGTCCGGGTCGGGCAGGGGAATGGAGCTAATGAGAAGGCGGGTGTAGGGGTGCTGCGGATCCCCCACCACCATCTCGACGTCGCCTGCCTCCGCCACCGAGCCCTGGTAGAGCACGACAATGTTGTGGCTGACCTGGTAGGCGGTGGTGAGGTCGTGGGTGATGTAGATGAGAGAGATGCCGAACTGCTCGTTGAGCCTTCTCAGGTCGTCCAGCACGGTGGCACGCAGGGAGGCGTCGATCATGGACACCGGCTCGTCGGCCACGATGAGCTTCGGCTCCAGCAGCAGAGCGCGCGCCACCATGATGCGCTGCCGCTGGCCCCCGCTGAGCTGGTGGGGGTAGCGCCCTAGGGTCTCGTCCGACTGCAGTCCAACCGCCTTGAGGGCGCGCTCGATCCGGTCTCTTGCTTCCTCTCGGCTGCCGGCCAAGTGGAACTTGGCGATGGGCACCTCGAGCGCGTGATCGACCTTGTAGAAGGAGTTGTAGACCTCGAAGGGGTCCTGGAAGATCATCTGCACCTGGCGGCGGAACTCCATCCTCTCCGTCCGGGA
>JAAYAV010000361.1 GCA_012719195.1 Anaerolineae bacterium
CACGGCGTAGACCTGCTGGTGTGGATCATGGGATCGCCGGTGAAGACGGTGTTCGCCAAGGCCGAGGCAAAGGTACGCGACATCGAGGTCGAGGACACCGCCGTCGCAGTCGTGACCTTCGAGAACGGCGCCTACGGCGTCATCGAGGGCACCACCTCCTGCAACCCGGGCGAGACGACGACCTTCGCTCTTCACGGCGACCGCGGCACCGTCATCTTCGGCGACAAGGGCCTCGAGAAGTGGGCGGTTTCCTCTAGCCGCGACGAAGTCGCCAAGCCGGTGGACGTCCAGGTGGAGGATCAGGCACTGCTGGGTTCCAGCGCTGACCCGACCAAGGTGGCGGTGCAGGGCCATCGCTTCCATGTGGACGACCTGGCACAGGCCATCAGAGAAGATCGCGACCCGTTCGTGACGGCACGCGAGGCACGCTCGGCGGTGGAGCTGATCTTGGCCATCTACGAGTCGGCCAAGACGGGCAAGGAAGTGGTGATGAAGGACTTCGTCGCCGGGAAGTAACAGGCGCTAGTCACCGAGGCGCGGAGGCACAGAGGAGCACCAATGAGCATGGAACGGATCGTCGCGATGTGTGGCATCGTCTGTTCGGAGTGTGGGGCGTACCTTGCCACCCAGGCGGATGACCTCGAGGCGAAGCTGAAGGTGCTGGAGCAGTGGAAGGTGGAGTACAACGCTCCGAGCCTAGACCTCAGCGCCGTGACTTGTGACGGATGCTCAGCCGTCGGGGGACGCCAGAGCAGCGCCCATCTGCCGGTGTGCGACACCCGCAAGTGTGTGATCGAGCACGCCGTGCCGAACTGCGGACACTGCCCGGAGTACATCTGTGCCAAGCTGGAGCCATGGTTCCAGGTAGTCCCAGATGCCCGCCAAGTGCTGGACGAGGAGCACAGCCGGAGCAAGCGCGCCGGTAGTTGACAGGAGCGGCCGGCGCTGATAGCCTCTGCTCAAGTGAATAGAGCGGCTGGGGGAGCTCGGAGACACCGGGCTGAGAGGGTCGTGGCACCTGCAAGGGCGCTAGCGGCCGACCCCTGGAACCTGAACCGGGTAAGGCCGGCGTAGGGAAGCGAGTGCCAACACCAGCGGCTGCCTACCCGGCAGCCGCTTTGTACTCTAGCGGGTGGGAGGTAAGGGTGCTGGGACTGGTGGTGTCGGGCGGGGACTTCGATCCCCCACGGAGGCTGGAGCAGTGGGCGAGCCGGGCGGCCGTGGTTGTGGCGGCCGATAGCGGCGCGGAGCACGCCTTAAGGATGGGCCTGCCCGTGCACCTGGTGGTGGGCGACCTCGACTCGCTCTCGCCCGAGGCGCAGACCCAGCTTCAGGCGGCCGGTACGGAATTCCGCACTCACCGCACTGACAAGGACGAGACCGACACCGAGCTGGCCCTGCGTGAGCTCATGGAGCGGGGCTGCGACCAAGTGATCGTCCTGTGCGCCCTCGGCGGCCGGCTCGATCATACCCTCGCCAATGTGTTTCTGCTGGCCCTGCCTGGGCTCGAGGACCGGGCCCTGATCGCTTCGGGCGATATCGAGGTGCGGCTGGTGCGCCGGCGATCGCGCTTCAACGGAGCGGCGGGCGACCTGTTGACGCTGCTCCCTCTGGGCGCGGACGCACTTGGCGTCAAGACCGAGGGCCTGGCCTACCCGCTGAATGCCGAGAGGTTGCCGGCCGGCTACGCGCGCGGTGTGAGCAATGTGTTCACGGGCGAGGCAGCGGAGGTGAGCCTCACCCGGGGGACGCTGTTGGCAGTGCACACGCGCACCGCCGCCCCGGAAGCAGAGGAGGAGTGATGGGCAAGATGGTAATGGGCATCCAAGTGATGCCGCAGGCTGAGGCGACGTACGACGTGGTGGATCGGGCCATAGCCGCCATAGCCGCCAGTGGCCTGCCCTATGAGGTGACGCCGCTGGAGACGGTGGTCGAGGGCGGTCTGGACGAACTGCTCGAAGTGGCCAAGGCCGCCCACCGCGCCTGCCTG
>JAAYAV010000362.1 GCA_012719195.1 Anaerolineae bacterium
AGCCCCTTCGTTCGCTGGGCGGATCAGGGAATCCTGACCGTGGTACCGCGTTCCTCGGCCATGCGCTCGCCCGACCGTGACACGCTAGACACTCTGGTGCGCTGGTTCGAGCTGAACGTAACGCAGCGCTAAGGATAGGCGCATGCAGGCGCAACGTTCCCGCACCACTCAATTGCTGGTGATTCTGGCCCTGGCCTTTCTGCTGGTCACGGCGCTGCCCTTCGCCTGCTGGTGGGGGGCCAGCCGCCTCCGAACGGGCCTGGCCCCGGCCGAGGCGACCTTGCGCCTCGCCTACTCGCCGGAGAAGGGCGAGTTGCTGCGGGCGCTGCTGGAGGACTTCGAGGCCCAGGGCCTCAAGACGTCCACCGGCTCGACGATGAAGGTAGTGGCCGAGGAGATGCTGCCGGAGCGCATGACGGCACCGGCGGTGGCGGGCGAGCTGGACGCGGTGTGCCCCGATTCGTCTTTCTGGCTGACGGCCATCGATCAGGCTTGGCAAGAGCAGTCGCTTGACGGCGGCACGCTGGTGGGAGAGTCGGTGCGGTTCGCCATCAGCCCGGTGGTGATCGCCATCCGGGAGGAGGTGGCCCGCTCCATGGGGCATCCGGAGCGGCCCCTGGGCTGGGCCGACATCCTCGATAAGGCGCGCAACGATCCCGGGTTCGAGTGGAGCCACGCCTCTACCAGCACCGCCAGCGGCCTGCTGGCGACGCTGGCCCAGTTCTACGCCGGGGCGGGCAAGACCCGCGGCCTCACCATCGAGGACGCCACCCGGCAGGCCACCCTCGATTACGTGGCGGCGGTGGAAGCCACCGTGAAGCACTACGGCGAGGGTGAGCTGGCCACGGTGATGATGGCACTGGAGGAGGGCGCGCTGGGCCTGGACGCCTTCGTGGTCCAGGAGCAGCTGGTGGTGTACTACAACGCCCGCAGCAGCGAGAAGCTGGTAGCAGTGTATCCGGCCGAGGGCACCCTGTGGGAGGACCATCCGCTGGCGCTCCTCGAGTCTGCCGGCCTGACCGTCGAGGCGCGGGAGACCTTCCAGGCGCTCAAGCGCTACCTGCTGCTGCCGGAGGCTCAGCAGGCGGTGCTCAGCCACGGCTACCGGCCCGCCGATCTCTCCCTCTCCCTGACCGCATCCGGCTCACCGCTTACGGCGAGCAACGGCGTCGATCCGGCGCAGCCGCAGACGGTGCTGCAGATGCCGAGCCCGGCCGTGGTGCAGGTGGTGCGCGATGTGTGGTGGTACACGAAACGCCACACCAACGTCTTCCTGGTGGTGGATGTGTCCGGCAGTATGGCGGGCGACAAGCTCGAGAACGCCCGGGCCGGCCTGCTCTCCTTCCTGGGGGGGATGAAGGGCGACGACGAGCGGGTGGGGCTGGTGCAGTTCTCGGGGTCGGTGGGCGGAATGATGCCGCTCAACGAACTGGGCCGCAACCGGCAGGCCTTGGCGGCCGCCATCGCGAACCTGAACGCCGGCGGTAACACGGCGCTTTTGGACGGGATCGCCACGGCCTACGCGCAGCTCCAGGGGCTGGGCGATCGTGATCGCATCAACGCCATCGTCGTCATGACCGATGGGCGCGAGAACGCCTCCCGAGTCGGGTTGCGCGAGTTGCAGCGCCGCATCCGTGAGGGTAATCGAGACGGTGTGCCGGTGTTCATCTTCTGCATCGGCTATGGTAGAGACGCCGACATGGACATGCTGCGCGCCATCGCTGAGACGAGCGGCGGACAGGTGCGCGAGGGGGATCTGCTCTCCATCGAGGAGCTCTACCGCCTCATCTCCACCTACTTCTAGCGTGTCGTTGGACGATTCGCCGGGAAGCGAACATAACGTTGTTGGCCGAGGGCTAGGCCGGCTGCTATACTGGCGCCCGTGCCCCATCCCACTGACCGATCGCTGCATATGCGTGCGCCCCACGTAGGCATCAACGCGCAGTTGGTCGCTTCCCCGGGGACCTACCGCTCTGCCGGCATCAGCGGCTACATCGACGGCCTGCTTAGCCACCTTCCGGCCGCCGCTCCACGCTACCGTTTGTCTGCCTGGGTACCACAGGCCCATCCCGGCTGGCCCGGCGTGGCTCAGCGAGTCACCGGCGTCGCCGAGGACCGCGTACGTCGCCGGATAGTCTGGGAGCAGACGGCGCTTCCCCTTCAGGCACGCCGTTTGCGAGTAGATCTCTTCCACGGACCGGCATTCGCGCTTCCTGCTATCGGCGGTGTCCCGTCGGTGGTCAGTGTTCCGGACCTGAGCTTCCGCCTTTTCCCCGCTTACCATCCGCGGGGACGGCGGCTTTACCTGGATCTGATCACGCGGTTGTCGCTGGCGCGCGCACGGGCGGTGATCGCCATCTCAGAGAGCACGAAGCAGGACATCTGCCGGCTCTACGGGGTGCCTGCCCAGAGAGTACACGTCACTCACCTGGGCGTGGACGAGCGCTTCTCGCCACCGACCGAGGCGGCGAAATGCGCTTTCCGACAGAAGACCGGCCTCGGCCCCTACATCTACTACCAGGGCACGCTCGAGCCGCGAAAGAACCTGAACCTACTGGTGGAGGCGTACCGGCAATTGCAGCAGGCGGGCGAAGTCGGTCATCGCTTGGTGCTGGGAGGCGCCCCCGGCTGGGGCTACGAGGCCATCCGCGAAGCGGTGGTACGACACGGCCTGGAGGAGCAGGTGCTGTTCCTAGGTTACGTAAGCCCGGCGGAGAGCCCGCAGTGGTATGGGGCGGCGGACCTGTTCGTGTACCCGTCCGCGTATGAGGGTTTCGGCTTGCCGCCGCTGGAGGCAATGGCCTGCGGCACGCCCGTCGTGACTGCTAACACCTCATCGTTGCCAGAAGTGGTCGGAGAGGCGGGCATGATGGTGACACCAGGGGATGGGACGGTACTGGCCGAGGCCATGGGTCGGCTGCTGGGCGACGCCGAGCTTCGGGCCGAACTGGGGCGGGCTGGGCACCGGCGCGCACTCTCGTTCACCTGGGCGGCGACGGCGGCCGCCACGGCGGAGGTATACCGAAAGTGTCTAGCGTGAAGCCGGTCAGTCGCGACAGGCTGACACTGCTGGCGCCGGCCATGGCAGTCTTGGATGGCCTCGCCATCAACCTTGCCTTCTATCTTGCGTATGTGCTCCGCTACGTGGTGGAGTGGCCGACGCCTGTCGAGGACGTGTTCTACTTCCCCTACCGCTACTACTTCCCCGTCGGCGTGGTGCTCTCGATCACGCTGTTAGCGATCTTCTACACCCAAGGTCTATATGCCAGCAGGACTGGCGACACCTGGCTGGACGAACTCCAGCGGGTGGTGAGCGGGACGGCCACCGGCATCGTCGGGCTAGTCGTCTTCTACTTCTTCTACCGGCCCAACGTCTACTCCCGTCTGGTCTTCTTTTACGCCGCCGCCCTCATCGTCATTGTCTTGGGCATCACCCACTGGCTGAAGTACCTGCTGCTGGACTACCTGCGCCGGAGAGGCGTGGGCGTCGAGCGGGTGCTGATCGTGGGTGCCGGCGAAGTCGGGCGCGCCGTGATCCGGAGCATTGTGGCCCACCCGGAACTGGGGTACCAGATCGTGGGCTTCGTGGACGACGACCCGGAGGAGGGGGTTAGCAGCCTCGGCCGGATCGAGGGGCTCGGGTCGGTCTCGCGCCTCCCCAGCCTGGTACAGGAGCGCGCCGTCGACGAGGTCATCATCACGCTGCCGTGGATGCATCACCGGCAGATCCTGACCATTGTGGACCAGTGCCAGGACCGTAACGTGCGCGCCCGAGTGGTGCCTGACCTTTTCCAGATGAGTCTCAGCTCAGTGGACTTCTATGACCTCGACGGCATCCCTCTCCTAGGGGTGCGAGAAGTGACCATCGGCCAGTTCGATCGCGCCCTGAAGCGCATCATGGATTTTCTCGCCGGGCTGGCAGGCGTGCTGGTGCTGGCGATCATCTATCTGCCCGTGGCACTTGCCATCAAGCTGGACTCTTCCGGGCCGGTGTTGTACCGCCAAGAGCGCGTCGGCCGGGGAGGGAGGCGCTTCAACATCGTCAAGTTCCGGTCGATGTACGTGGACGCCGACGAGCAGCAGTCTACCCTGCTGGACCGCAACGAGGCGGACGGACCGCTGTTCAAGATCAAGGACGATCCGCGCACGACGCGGGTAGGACGGGTGTTGCGCAAGGTCAGCCTGGATGAGTGGCCGCAGTTCCTCAACGTGCTCAAGGGCGACATGAGCGTGGTGGGACCGCGCCCCAACCGTCCCGCCGAGGTCGAGGCCTATAAGCCCTGGCATCGGCGCCGGCTGGAGGTGAAGCCGGGCATCACCGGGCTATGGCAGGTGGGCGGGCGGAGCGAGGTGCCCTTCGACGAGATGGTACTCCTCGACGTCTACTACATTGAGAACTGGTCGGTAGCGCTGGACCTGAAGGTTATGCTTAGGACGGTCCCGCTGATGCTCTTCAGCCGGGGTGCCTACTAGCCGTCCCGATTGGCCAGTCTCACACCGGACAAGTACAATTGAGGGGCTTCTTGCTGCGCCCGCGCCACTCTTCCCCGCCATGACGGCACCGCTGCTCACTTCGTGCTGCGCGGGGTTCCGGGAAGCGCAGGCTGGGCAGGGCTACTGGAACGCGGCGACCGTGCTACGCTATGGCGGCCCGACGTGAGGACTGGGAGGGAAGCACGCATGCCCGTGACTGTCATCATCGGCGCGCAGTGGGGCGACGAAGGCAAAGGCAAGATCACCGACTCGCTGGCCGGCCACGTGGACGTCGTGGCCCGTTACCAGGGCGGCGACAACGCCGGGCACACGGTCGTCCACGGCGACTGGATGCTCCGCCTGCACCAGATTCCATCGGGCATCCTGCACGAGGGCGTTCTCTGTGTGCTGGGCGGGGGAATGGTCATCAACCCCAAGACGCTCATCGCCGAGATGGACGAACTGCAGACGCGGGACGCCTTCCGGGCCCGAATGTTGATCAGCGGCCGGGCGCACGTGATCATGCCTTACCACATCGCCCTGGACGGGGCGAGCGAGGCTTCGCGGGGCGCCGCCGCCATCGGCACCACGAGGCGCGGCATCGGCCCGGCCTACCAGGACAAGGCGGCCCGAACCGGTCTGCGCATGTACGACTTCCGTCTGCCGGACGACAAGTTGGCGGACAAGATCCGCGCTGCCGTGGAGGACAAGAACGTCCTCTTGGAGCGCCTATACGAGCAGCCGGGGCTCGATGCGGAGGCGATTGCGGCCCAGTTCGTCGGGCACGCCGGCCGACTCCGACCCTACATCGGCGACGACTCCCTGGCTCTGGCGGAGTCCTTGGAGGCGGGCAAGCAGGTGTTGTTCGAGGGTGCCCAGGGGATCCTGCTGGATATCGACCACGGCACTTATCCCTACGTCACTAGCTCGGCGACCGTCCTTGGAGGCGGGCTGAGCGTGCTGGGTGTGAGCCCACGGGAGATCAAACGCGTCATCGGCGCGGTGAAGGCCTACCAGACGAGAGTGGGCGAGGGGCCCTTCCCCACCGAGCAGACGGGCGAGATGGGAGCTAGGCTGCGCGGGACGGGAGCCAACTACTGGGACGAGTTTGGGACCACCACCGGTCGCCCCCGTCGCTGCGGCTGGCTCGACCTGGTTACGGTGCGGTACTCCGCCCGGGTCAGCGGCCTGACGGAACTGGCCGTCACCAAGCTCGACATTCTCTCCGGCATCGAGGAGCTTCAGGTCTGCGTCGGCTACCGCCTGGACGGGAAGACTCTGGACCGTGTGGTACCGCCGGTGGAGGACCTGGCCCGGGTAGAACCCATCTACGAGCGCCTGCCGGGTTGGCAGGAGCCCCTCGGCCATTCGCGCCGCTTCCGGGATCTGCCGGTCAACGCGCAGGGGTACATTCGCTTTATCGAAGAGCGCACCGGACTTCCGGTCTCGGTGATAACGGTGGGACCGGGGCGCGACCAGTCGGTGGAGCGCTAGGCCCGGGCACGGCCTGAGGCCGGGGAGCCGGTGTGACCAAGCTGGACGCTCTGGTGATCGGGGGAGGCCCGGGGGGCGCGAGCGCCGCCTATCACCTGGCCCGGGGCGGTGCCCAAGTGGCGCTGGTCGACTCGCGGGAGCCCGGTGGTCGCCGGCCGATGACCGGCTTCCTGTCCGTTCTGGCGCAGGACTGCCTGGCGGGGATGGAGTTGGGCGACTGGGCCTCGCGCCAGAGGTCTTGCCCGCGGATGCACTTCGTCGGCCCCCGCGGTACGGTTGCGGTGTGGACGCCCGTGTCGGAGCGCCGCACCAGCGTCCTCGCGCCCCGCGGCGAACTGGAGCCGGTGCTGCTCGATGCGGCTGCCTCGGTAGGCGTGCGGCTTTTCCTCGACACCACCGTCACCGGTATCGAGGCCTCCAACGATGGAGTGGTGGCGCGTACCGATGGGTACACGCTCCCCCAGGCGCAGCTTGTCATCCTCGCCGAGGGCGCGCGCGCGCGTCTGGCTGAGGACCTGGGCCTGGTACGGCGCGGCGCCGACTACGTGAACCTTCATGCTGTGTATGAGCACGGGGCCGATGGCCTCTGTGAGATGCACTACCTGCATGACCTAATGCCTACCGTCTCCTGGGCCGTCCCGGTCAGCGCCGAGGCGGTCTGCCTGAGCGTGTCGTCGCTGAGCCGGAGCGTGAAGGGTTCGGTGCTGATGTCATCGCTGCGTCAGCTATCCTCGGAGCGAGCCTACTCGGGTGCCCTCGCCGGGCGCCGACCGGCGCAGTCTCCCCGGGTCCGCTGCATCCGCAGCGGCCTGAACTCGGTGACGCCGTATGGGGAGCGCATCCTTCTCGCCGGCGAGGTGGCGGGAGTGGTGCATCCACTCACGCTCGAGGGCATCGGTGCCGCGATGGAGAGCGGTCGAGTGGCGGCACAGCACGCTCGCTATGCTCTGGAGAAGGGGCGCTTCACGACGGCGGACCTCTCCGCCTACGCCCGAGCGCTGCGGCGCGTCTTTGGGGTGGAGTACCGCGCCGCTCGCTTCCTGCGGGAACTGCTGCGCTCCGAGAGAGTGCTGGAGCGCATCGTCGGGCGGGCCCAACGGGACCCCGGGTTCGCCAATCTCGTAGCCGGTCTGTTCACACGGAGCCAGAGCACCCTGGGCACCCTCACGCCGGCGAACCTGCTGCGCTACGCCATCTGGTGGCGTGGGCCGCGCCCTCGCTAGGTTCGGCGGCCCGTTACGCAGCTAAGGCTCCATCTCTGCTTGCCTCGCGAGCGTTACGCGTGCTAGAGTCTCCTAATAGTGCAGCCTGAGAGTCGCGGGGCGCGCGAAGGCGCGAGTCCTCGCAGACCACGAAGGTCAGGTCCGGCGCGGCCGACAGGTAAACCCGGGCAGGAATGCACTAAGGGGAGAAGGTCTGAGATGGGAGAGCTACTGCAGGGCACGGTCAAGTGGTTCAGCCGCACGAAGGGCTACGGGTTCATCACGCCGGATGCCGACGCTGAGAAGGACGTCTTCGTCCACTACTCGGCCATCTCCGGTGAGGGCTTCCGTAACCTGGACGAAGGTGACAAAGTCGAGTTCGAAGTTGAGGACAGCCCCAAGGGGCCGCAGGCCGCCCGGGTGAGCCGGATCGTCTGACCCCCGGCAAAGAGCAATAGCGACATAACAGGCCCGACTCGCCCGGCGAGCCGGGCCTGCGCATTCTACTCCGTCGTGCGATGGGGGCGGAGGCTCAGAAGAGGCAATCCGAGGAGGCAGGCGAACGCACTCACCCAGAAGACGGCGTTCAACCCGAACTGGTCGGAGATGAAGCCGCTGATGGCCGGGCCCACGGTCATTCCGAGGGCGTAGATGGCCTGGAAGGCCCCCATGGCCGATGCACGTTGCGCCTGCGGCACCGACTTGATGCTGAGGCCCATGAGAACCGGGTAGGTGAGGCCGAGCCCAAGGCCGAACAGGGCGCGGCCGGCCAGCAGGGCCCAGAAGCCGGTGGTGAACGGAACCATGGTGGTGGCGGCAGAGAGTGTGATCAACCCCACCGTGACTAGAGTCATCTCCTTGACGCGGGTGCTGAGCCCGGCCGCCAGCCCGGCCATCAGGGCGCTCGGCACCAGCACCACCGACGTGAGCGCCCCGATCTGGGACGAACTTAGGCCGAGAACCTCGGCGGCGTAGATGGGGACGAAGGCATGAGAGGTGGAGAAGACGGCGTACTGGACGATGGCGGCCACTGTGGAGACCAGCAACAGAGACGGCAGCGTGAGGACGGAGAGTATCTCACCTAACGAAGGCGCCCGCCGGCTGACGGTCGCCTTCTCCGGGCCGGGAATCAACAGGGCGAATCCGATGAAGGCAACGAAGGCGGCCACCCAGAAGGGGGACTCGGTGCCGTAGCGGAGGGCGACAAACCCTCCGGCCAGCGTGGCTACCATCTGGCCGATGGAGCTGGACATTGACATAATGCCGGTAGACTTGACCGCCTGATCGGGGGGATAGTAGCCGGCGAAGAGCACGGTAGCGGCCACCCAGGTGGAGGCGGCGACGCCGGCCAGGCCGCGGAAGATCAGCATGTGCGTAGGGTTGGCCGACCAGGCGAGCCCGGCGGAGCTGAGAAGGACGGCCAGGAAGCCGAGTAGGACGAACACTTTCCGGCGGCCGATGCGGTCCGAGAAGACGCCCAGAGGGATGCGCAGGGCGAGCTGCGTTAGGCCGTACGAGCCCACCACCATGCCCACCATGGTGTCGCTGGCGCCAAGGGAGCGCGCGTGAACCGCCAGGGTGGGCACGTAGAAGTAGAGAGCGGCCCAGAAGAGGAAGATGGCGACGACGAAGCGGGCTGCCTGACGTTGGCTGGTCTGGGCGGTGGGCATGGGGGGCGCGCTGCTCTCCTAGACGGCGAGGGGAGCGCCGGGCCACACGCGGCCACCGGGCTCCCATTGATGGCGGGCTATGTGGCGGCCGGCTACCGTTCCAGCAGGATGGTGACCGGGCCGTCGTTGAGGATCTCCACCAGCATGTGCGCCTGGAAGACCCCCGTCTGGGTGCGCACGCCGGCGGCGGCGAGGCACTCGGCGAAGTGGGCCACCAGGGGCTCAGCCTCCTGGGGGAGAGCCGCCTGAGAGAAGCCGGGCCGACGACCGTGCCGGGTGTCGGCATAGAGAGTGAACTGGGACACAACAACCGCTTCGCCGCCCCGATCGAGCACGGAGAGGTTCATCTTGCCCTCGTCGTCCTCGAATATGCGGAGGTTGGCGGCCTTGTCGGCCAGCCAGGCGGCCTGCTCGGGTGTATCGCCGGCGGCCACGCCTACCAAGATGACCAGCCCCGGCCCGATGCGGGCGGCCTCCTGCCCATCCACGGTAACCGAACCGCGCGAGACTCGCTGGAGCAGGGCCCTCATGCCACGTCTCGGCCGGTGTCGAAGTGGGGCGCCAGGGCCTGCCACAGCTCCCGGTTATCCACCAGAGAGGTGAATAGCTCCCAGTCCTGGCGGCTGTACCGTTCTGTCCGAGGCACGTAGGTGCGCAGGAGGCGGGTGCCGCGCTCCACCACCTGGAGCGCCTGCTCGACGCGACCGCGATGGGCCGCGCCTATGGCGAGCAACAGCAGGGCTCGGGGCGAACTGCCGTCTTGGGAAGCGGCTACCAGGATGGTCACGGCCTCATCGGTCTTGCCTAGTCTCAGCGCGGCCTGGGCCCATTCCACTACCCCCAAGCGATCCTCGTAGGGGTTGGACTTCAGCAGCGCCTCCCACTTGGCCGTGCCGGCCGCGAACTCGCCGGCGGCGTGGTCCAGCAGACCGCGGTAGAACTCGGCGCGAGTCTTGGAGTCGTCCTGGCGGAGGAAGTGCCGCAGCCTGTCGGCCTCACCGGAATCCAGCAGGTAGTCATAGAGCTCGTGGGCGCGGAAGGAGGCAATGGCGGCGTCGGCCTGCTGCATGCGCTCCCAGGCTGCCACCGCCTCGTCGACCTCACCTTGCAAGCGGTGGATGACGAAGCGACGGTGCTCAATGATGGCCCGCAGGGTTCCGTCTTCAGCCCCCTCCATGGCCCGGTCGACTGCCTCGGCGGCCTCGGCGTGGCGTTGGCGAGCGATGAGGGTCTCGGCGAGGCCCAGCCAGAGGAAGGCCTCCTCGGGGTGCTCCGCTGTGAGGGAAGTCAGTTGGGCCTGGGCTTCCTCGAGGTCACCCTTGGCTGCCAAGGCGAGTGCCGACTGCCGGTTTAGCACCGAGGCCAGCTGGGGCGCGAAGCGATGGAGCCGACCGATGGCTTGCACGGCCTCGTCGTACTGTCCCTGGGCCATCAATAGCTCGACCAGGCTCATTCCGGAGCGATAGGCGAAGTCCGCCAGGCCAGCGTTCGCGCGCAGGCCGGCCTCGGAGAGGCTGCCCAGCCGCTTCTGGATCCGTTCCAGAGTCTCGGCGGCCTCGTCGGGGTGGCCAGAGCGCACGAGTGACTCGGCACGCTGATACATACCTTCGTAGCTGCTGGGCAGCGGAGCGCTTTCTACCGCCAATGAGACCCTCCGGAACTGGGCATAGTGGAAGAAGATTATAGCCCTCCGGCCTCGGGTGGGCCAAGGTGGCGCCCAGTGGGCAAACCCCTGTTGCGCTCCACCGAGGCCGGAAGGACCGGGTGCACCTTGACCGGCCATGAGCCGCGAGCCTATAATGTGAGCCGAGTCAGGCCCAAGTTGAGTTAGAAGGGAATTGCGTGGATGTGGAATAGGGAGGATGAACGTCGGCTGATCGTGACCGGAAGGGACGAAGCTTACTGGTCCATGCTGTTGCAGCAGGAAAGGCACGAGTCGGATGCCGAGGTGGTCTTCCGCGGCGCGCGCGGGTCGTGTTTGGTCTACGATGGCTACCGGCAACTCAGTGGCCGGGGGGCGGTGCGCCGGCCGCTGGACCCGGTGGAGTTGGAGACTTGGGCCCTGCTTGAGGAGTGTCTGCACAGCACCAAGGTGTTGACGGTGCGGGCCACAGGCTACAACCGCGGCGGCCTGCTGGTTCGAGTCAACAACCTGCAGGGGTTCGTACCCTCATCTCAGATCAAGGACCTGCCCCGGCAGCTTACCGAGGAGGAGAGGGCGGTGCAGATGGCCTCTTATGTGGGCCAGGAAATGCACTGCCGTGTCATCGAGCTGGACCAGGACCGCAACCGCATCATCCTGTCCGAGCGAGCCGCCACGCCGGATGGTCTACAGGCGGAGCAGCTTCTGGACGTGCTGCAGGAGGGCAGCCTGGCCCATGGCCGGGTGAGCAACATCTGCACCTTCGGAGCCTTCGTGGACTTGGGCGGCCTGGAGGGCCTAGTTCACATAAGTGAGTTGTCGTGGCGCCGCATCGAGGACCCCTCGGAGATCTGCACGCTGGGGCAGAAGGTGCAGGCCTATGTGCTCGCGGTGGACAAGGACAAGCGACGGGTGGCGCTGAGCCTGAAGCGTCTGCAGCCCGACCCCTGGCTGGGGATTGAGGACCGGTACGAAGTGGGCCAGATCGTCACGGGCGGCGTGACCAATGTGGTGGACTTCGGCGTCTTCGCCAGCATCGACGATGGCGTAGAGGGTCTGGTACACGTTTCCGAGATGGATCTGGAGCCGGGTGGAGACCCGCGCGACATCATCCATGAAGGCGAAACGGTCCGCGTGCGCATTCTGCACATTGACAGGGACAGCCGCCGGTTGGGGCTAAGCCTGAGAGGGGTATGATCTTGGTTTGGATGGTGTACCGTCCGTTCAACCGACTTCCCATAGCGCGGAAGTGCTCCCGGGTGCCGCGGCGTGGCCCGGCGCCCAGCCGCGACTGAGGTCGGTCGATGGCGGGTGGCGCGCATCTGGGCTCACAGTCTCGTCTTTCCGGCCTGGCCGATGGTCTCAAGGGGTACCGATTCGAGATCGTCGGCCTGCTTGTCGCCTGCTGGGGGCTGGTCACTCTAGCGGCAATGCTGGGGCTTACGGACGGGGTGCTGATCGGCGCCTTCTCGGAGGGCGTCTTCGCCGTCTTCGGCGTCGGGGCGCCGGCCATCGGCCTGGCGCTGGTGGCGATCGGGGCGGCGCTGGTGTTGCATCGGCCCTTGGCGTTCCGTTCCCGCCGGGCGCTGCGGGTGCTCGGCTTGCTGCTCATCTGGCTTGCCTGCATGGTGGCGGCGGAGTTGGCCGCTCCGTCCCCCGGGTGGCGGGATAGCTACGGTGGCGCCTTGGGCTACCTGCTCGGGAGCACGCTGCGGGCGCTCGCGGGCGCACCGGTGGGCTGGGCGGTAGCACTGCTGCTAGCCGCCGAGGGCCTGCACCTGACGCTGCACTTCTCCTGGCGCAAGGTCTTGCAGACGATTGCCCGGGCACTGCGGCGGTCTGCCGGCAACCTCTGGGCTCTGGTTCGCTTGGGGCTGTCGTCGCTGAGCCGGAGTGTCGTCCAGGCGGTACGGCAGCGAGTGAGTCCGCAGCCGTCGGATAGGGCCCGGGCGGAGGTGTTCATCTCGGCGCCGCCGGAGATCGCCAAGCCGGCGGATGTCGACGGCACCGGTGAAGAGGAAGCCGGCACGGAGGAGGGAGCAGCCGTCGAGGCGGTGGACGAGGAACCGGCGGAGGAGCCTGACGAGGAACCGCTGGCCATGCCCTCCCTGGACCTCTTCGATCCGCCCCAGCGGGCCGACGGATCCGAGGACGACGACGCTGTCCGCGCCACCATAATCGAGGAGGCACTGGCGTCGTTCGAGATCCCGGCCAAGGTGAAGGATGTGCAGCGCGGTCCGGCCTTCACTCGCTTCGGGCTGGAGCCGGGCTACACCGAGGCCACCGTGAACGGCCAGAAGGTGCTCCGCAAGATTCGGGTCAGCAAGGTGAGTTCGCTGGTGGAGGATCTCGAGTTGGCCCTGCGCGCCTCGCCCATTCGGGTGGAGGCGCCCATTCCTGGCCGGCCCCTGATAGGGCTCGAGGTGCCGAACACGGCCGTTTCGCTGGTGCGCATCCGCGAGTTGCTCGGCGCGCCGCAGTTCCAGGAGTGGAAGCAGCCGCTGCGACTCGCATTGGGCAAGGAGGTATCGGGGCAGGCGTTCGTGGTGTCGCTATCCTCGATGCCCCACCTGCTGATTGCGGGCGCTACCGGCACGGGCAAGTCGGTCTGCATCTCAGCCATTCTCACCAGCCTGCTCTTCGCGTACCGCCCGAGCGAGTTGCGCCTCCTGTTGGTGGACCGGAAGCAGGTGGAGTTGGTGCGCTACAACGGGGTGCCGCACCTGCTCGGGCGGGTGGAGACCACCATCGACGGAGCGGTGGCCCTGCTACGGTGGGCCTGCAAGGAGATGGACGACCGCTACACCGAGTTTGCCAATCGCGGAGTGCGGGACCTGGCGGGCTACGAGAAGCTGGCGGGCGTGGAGAAGCTCCCGCGGATCGTCATCGTCATTGACGAGTTGGCCGACCTCATGCTGAGTGCGCCGGACGATGCGGAGAAGCCCATTGCTCGACTAGCGCAGATGGCCCGAGCCACCGGCATCCATCTGGTGCTGGCCACACAGCGGCCATCGGTGGACGTGGTCACCGGGATGATCAAGACCAACATTCCGGCGCGCATCTCCTTCGCCACGGCGACGCAGACCGATTCTCGCGTCATCCTGGACAGCGTCGGCGCGGAAGACCTCATAGGATACGGGGACATGCTCTTCGTGTCGCCGGATTCGGGCAAGCTGCACCGGCTTCAGGGCACCTTCGTCTCTGAGGAGGAGACGCGCCGGCTGGTGGAGTTCTGGCGCCGCCAGGTAGGCCGGGACGAGCGGCTGCCGGTGGCCCCGTGGTCGAACATGCTCGCCGAGGAGGAGGACCAGGACGAGATGTTCGACCAGGCGGTGGCAGTGGCGCGAGAGGTGAGCGCCGTGAGCGCATCCTACCTGCAGCGTCGCCTTAGAGTCGGATACCCGCGGGCGGCCAACCTCCTGGGTCTGCTGGAGGAGGCGGGGATCGTGGGGCCGGCCACGGGCGGTGGGCGGTCGCGTCCGGTACTCCAGCCGAGCGAGGATGGGGACGAGCTGTTTGACGAGGGAGAGTTGGAGGAGCTTGTCGACGAGGACGACGAGGCGTGACCATTTCTTCGCATACCGCGGCGGCGAGGGTCCGACGGGCGCGCGTGGAGGACGTGTTGCCCAGTCAGCTGTACCTGCTGCGGCTTGAGGGAGACGGAGGCACGGTTCGAGCGCACCTCAGCGCCGAGATGCGGATGCACAACGTGAGGCTACTGCCCGGTACGCGAGTGGAGGTCGAGGTCTCGCCCTTTGACCCCAGTCGGGGCCGCATCTTGGACGTGGTGTGAGACATGAAAGGACGGGCGGGAATCTTCTGGAGCGCCTGGGCCATTGGCTTCTCAGGCGCGATGATCCCCGGGGCCATGCTGGCGGTGGTCCTCTCGGAGAGCCTCAACGGGCGCATCTGGGGTAGCCTGGGCATCGTTCTCGGGCACGTGCTGCTGGAGGCGCTCCTGCTCCTGGCGCTGGCTCGGGGCGCGGGCGGGTTCCTCACGCGGCCGTCCGTGGCGGTTGTGGTGGGGGTGGTCGGAGGCGCCGTGCTGACCTACATGGGGGCGGACGTGGTGGCAGCGGTGCTGCGGGATCCGGCATCCATGCAGGCGGAGGCGGCTCCCCTGCCCGCCGGCCCGGTGGTCACCGGCATGCTGGTAAGCGGCTCCAACCCGGCCTGGTTGATGTGGTGGGCGGCGGTGGGCGTCGGGCACGTCTCCATGGCCCTGCGCCTGGGAGCGCGAGGGCTGGGTGCGTTCTTCGTGGGCCACACACTGGCAGACTGGGTGTGGTACGGGTTCGTGGCGCTGCTGGTGTACAGCGGCCGCTCGATGCTGCAGGGACCGGTGTACCTGTGGATGATAAGCGCCTGCGGTCTGCTGCTGGCCGGCTTCGGGCTCTACTTCGTAGCCACGGGCATCCGTCTGGCCCGTCGCCCCGTGGCCATGGCACCCGCTACCGAGGTTTGGCCGTGATCCGGGTGGGCACTTCTGGCTTCCACTACGAGGACTGGGTGGGGCCGTTCTACCCGGAAGGCACGCCGCAGTCGCGCTGGCTGGAGCACTACGCCGAGGAGTTCGACACGTGCGAGCTGAACTACACTTTCTATCGCTTGCCCGAAGCCGGGCAGTTGGCGAGGCTGGCCGAGCGGGTGCCGGCCGGCTTCACGTTCTCGTTGAAGGCGTATCGGGGCATCACCCACGAGCGAGCCGATGTAGACGAGAGCTTGCGACGAACCGGCGAAGCGGTCGCTCCGCTGGTTGCCGGCGGCAAGCTGGGGGCTCTTCTACTGCAGTTCCCCCACTCGTTCACCCCCGGTCGGTCGGCGGCAGACCTGCTGCGTCGCAGCCGGGAGCGGCTACCCGGCCTGCCGCTGGTGGCGGAGTTCCGCCACCGCGCCTGGTTACGTGAGGAAGCATTCGACTTTCTCCGTGACCTGGACCTGGGGTTCTGCTGCGTCGACGAACCGCCGCTCCCCGGCCTCATGCCGCCAGTGGCCGTCGCCACTGCCAGTGTGGCCTACGTGCGGTTCCACGGACGTAACGCGGCCAAGTGGTGGAAGCACGAGCAGGCCTGGGAGCGCTACGACTACACCTACACCGAGGCGGAACTCACCGGCTGGCTGCCGAAGCTGGCGGCGTTGGACGGGCAGGCAGAGGGCACGTACGTGTACTGCAACAACCACTGGCAGGGCCAGGCGGTGGATACGGCCCGGCAACTGAAGCTGATGCTGAGTGGCGCCGGCCCATTCTAGGCTCTCTGAGAGCGAAGCAGTAGAGGAGGACAGAAGTGTCTGGACATAGCAAGTGGTCAACCATTAAGCGCAAGAAGGGCGCGGCCGATGCCAAGCGCGGCCAGCTGTTCACCAAGCTGGCCAAGGAGATCCAGCTGGCCGCTCGTTCCGGCGGCGACCCGGACGCCAACTTCAAGTTGCGCCTGGTGCTGGACAAGGCCAAGGCGGCCAACATGCCTAAGGACAACGTGGAGCGAGCCATCGCGCGCGGTACGGGCGATGACAAGGCCAATGCGCTGGAACAAGTGGTCTACGAGGCCTATGCCCCCCACGGGGTGGCCCTTCTCGTCGAGACCCTTACCGACAACCGTAACCGCACCGTGGCCGAGGTCCGACGCATCTTCAACCGCATGGGCGGCAGCCTGGGCGAGAGTGGTAGCGTGTCCTGGATCTTCGACCAGAAGGGGTACATCGCCGTCGAGGTGGGCGACTCCGACCCCGACGAGATCGCCATGGCCGCCATCGACGCGGGCGCCGACGACGTCACCAGCGGGGACGAGATCGTGGAAGTCTATACCCTGCTGGAGAGCTTCAAGCCGGTCCAGGAGGCCCTGTCGGCGGCAGGACTCAACATAACCAGCGCCGAACTCGCTATGGTGCCCAAGACGATGATCGACCTCGGGCCGTCCGAGACGGTGCAAGCCATGCGTGTGGTGGACGCCCTGGAAGAGATCGAGGACGTCAACAACGTCTACTCCAACCTGAACATCAGCGATGAGGTGATGGAGCAGTACGAGGGCGAAGCCGCCTGATGCTGGTCCTGGGGATCGATCCGGGCACCGCACTCACCGGCTACGCACTCGTCCGCCAGGAGGATGGCGAGCCGGAGTTGGTGGTGGCCGGGGTGATCCGTACCGCGTCGGACGAGGCCCTGGCCGTGAGGCTACAGGCGATCTACGCCGGCGTGACGCAACTGGCGGCCGAGTACCGGCCGGAGGCGGCGGCGGTGGAAGAGGTGTTCTTCAGCCGCAACGCGCGGACCGCCCTGGCGGTCGGGCATGCCCGCGGGGTCGTGCTGCTGGCGCTGGCCGACGCCGGCTTGCCGGTGGCCGAGTACAAGCCGCCGGTGGTGAAGCAGTCGGTCACGGGGTACGGCGGGGCGGACAAGGCACAGGTGCAGGAGATGGTACGCTTGCTGCTGCGCCTGGAAGACATCCTTCGTCCCGATGACGCCGCCGATGCGGCTGCCATTGCCCTCTGTCACCTGCAGCATCGCCGGTTCGACGGCGCCGTGCAGCGGGCCGGGGAAGGGAGTTAGGCTTGATCGCCAGTCTGTCGGGGACGGTACTGTGGGCGGACGATGACGCGGCCGTGATCGAGGCGGCCGGCATCGGCTTCCGGGTGTCCCTTCCGCGGCGTCTGGTGGCGGGCCTGAGGAAGGGGCAGACGCTGACCGTCTTCACCCACCTCACCATCGGTCAGGGCGTGGAGCCGTCGCTGGTGGGGTTCGAGACGGCGGCCGAGGTCGAGGTCTTCCGCCTGCTGCTGCGCGTGTCGGGAGTGGGGCCCAGGGCGGCTCTGGCCCTGGTGGATGGCCTGACGCTGGACACCATACGCACGGCGGTTGAGACGGGGCGGCCGGAGATGCTCACCGGGGTGAAGGGGATCGGCTCCAAGACGGCACAGCGGATAGTGTTCGACCTGCGCGAGCACTTGGGCGGGCTGGCCACCGGGATGCCGGTGATCTCCTCGGACGACCTCGATCTGGTGGAGGCTCTGACTGCCCTCGGATACTCGGTGGTGGAAGCACAGACGGCGGTGCAGTCCCTCTCGGCGGAGGACGCCGGTGACTTCGAGGGGCGTCTGCGGGCGGCGATCGCCTACTTTGGGCGCCGGTAGCGCCGTCGCACTCAAGTTCGTATGACAAGCGGCCGATGCCCGAGGGGTGCCGCTAGGGAGCGGCTAGGGAGGGAGTGATGGAACTGGCGACCCGAACTGAGGACAGGAACGAACGGTTGTTGGCCGGACTGGCCCATGGCCTGATTCTGACGAATTTCGTCGGCGCCGTGGGCGCGGCCGTCATCTACGCCATCTACCG
>JAAYAV010000052.1 GCA_012719195.1 Anaerolineae bacterium
AGTAGCATTCCCGGGTCGTCGGTGAACAGGGCCATGATGTAGCGACCGAGAAGCGCCATGGACACGCCCATGGCCGACATCCAGATGAGGGCGATGCGGGCGGCGTACCCGGACGATCGCTGGGCCAGGTCCGGGCGCTTGGCTCCAAGGCACTGCCCGACCATGGTGGTGGCGGCGGTGGCGAAGCCGAGCCCGGGCATGAGGGAGAGGGAGACGATCTGGAAGGTGATCCGCTGGGTGGCGTACACCTGCGTGCCGAGACTGATGGCGATGACTCCGTAGAGCAGGGCGCCGAAGCGCAGCAGCAACTGCTCCACCATGGTGGGGAAGCCCAGGTGCCAGAGCCGAGCCGTGATGCTCCGATCGGGACGCCAACCCCCTCGGCCACGGACCGATACCGGCCCATGCCCGCGAATGAGCACGGCCAGCAGGACGACGGCGCCGATGGTGCGGGCCACGGTGGCGCCGTAGGCCGAGCCGACCACGCCCAGGGCGGGGAAGCCGAACTTGCCGAAGATCAGCACGTAGGAGACCGCCACGTTGATGAGGTTGATCACGCCGGTGACCTTCATGGGCGTCTGCGTGTCTCCGGCGCCGCGCAGCGCGGCCCCGATCACGAACATCTGCACCATCACCAACGCGGCGGCGGTAACTATCCGCAGGTAGGCGCCCCCAAGTGCCGTGACCTCCGGCGTGGCGCCCAGGGCGGTGACGGCCTGATCCGCCCCCAAGACACCGGCGAGGGCGATGCCGAGGGAGACCACCACTCCGAGGGTCACCGACTGCTTGGCGACGCGACTGGCGGAGTCGTAATCTCCGCCGCCCACAGCGCGCGCCACCAGTACCGTGGTGCCGGTAGTGATGGCAGCGAACCCGGCCTGAAGCACCAGCATGATCTGGTTGGCGCTGCCCACACCCGCCACCGCGTCGGCCCCCAGGCGCGAGACCATGATCATGTTGGTGGTGCCCAGGGCTGTCTGGAAGAGGTTCTCCACGATGATGGGCCAGGCGAGCGTCTTCACCGCCGACGCTACGGACTTCTGGTCGGTGGGAATGACGGTGCTGCGTTCTCGGCCACCACGAGAGGCGGCCACGCTGTCCCTTCTCAAGAAGTGTGCCTCGGCAAGCGGAGTCGGTCCAGCGCGAGGGACATCGGCGGGCCCTAGGGGTGGGTACTCCTCGCGGGTGCTCCGTCGCGGCTGGAGTTCGCTTCTACGCTAGCACAGATGGTTAGGTAGGGAAAGCGCACGAAACGTGCTCCCCAGGTCCTTCGTCCGGTGGTATAGTGCCTAGACTTCGGGGCGAGGAGGGCGGCATGCGGCTTACTGACCGGGTCTACCTGGTGGGAAGTGGGGCAAATGGGTTCTACCTGTCGCACGCCAGCGACTGCTCCGTGTATGCGGTCGACTGCGACGGGCCCATCGTCCTCGTGGACGCGGGAGTGGGCTATGAAGGTACGGACCTGATCTGGCAGAACCTGCTCCGGGACGGGCTCGACCCCAACTCGGTAACGCACCTGTTGCTGACGCACAAGCATGCTGATCATAGTGGCGGCGCAGTGGACTGGCACGAGCGCGTGGGCGCCAAGACCATGGCCACCGC